>SKHU01000287.1 GCA_007116755.1 Alphaproteobacteria bacterium | reverse complement strand
TCGATAAAAACAGCCTCCGCCGTGCCGCAAAGCGCGGCCGCCTGCTCTGCCGTAATCTCTTCCGTCGCCGCACCGCAAACGGGCGAGGCATAAGACAGCGTGATCTCCCGCGGCGCAGCACAGGCCGGACATTCCGGATTTTTCGGCAAATCAAAAATCCGTGTTTCGCCGCAGCGCAGATCGGTCAGCCAGAATTTCCCCGAAAGCGGTCTGAATTCAGGCGCGGCGACAATCAGTTGCAGCGCCTGCAGCGCCTGCTGCAGACCGGTCATTCCCGCCACCGCGCCGATCACACCGGATTCGGCGCAATTGGGCACGTAAGAATCCGGCGGGTGCGGATACAGGCAGCGATAACACGGCCCGCCTTTATAACCGAATACGGCGGCCTGCCCCTCGAATCCCGAAATTGCACCGTAAATCACCGGCGGGCCGCATTTTAAAGCCGCATCATTGATCAGATATTTTGCGGCAAAACTGTCTGTTGCATCAATAACCAGATCGTAATCGGCAAAAAGCTCTTCCGCATTTTCATCCGTCAGTTCGACAGGATAGGCGGTGATGCGGATTTCGGGATTGAGCGCGGCAAGCCTGTCCCGCGCGGCTTCAGCCTTGTTCTGTCCTTCCTGATCTGTTGTGAACAGAATCTGGCGCTGCAGATTGCCGATTTCCACACGGTCAAAATCAACAATGCCCAGATGCCCGACACCCGCCGCGGCCAGATAAAACAGCGCCGGACAGCCCAGCCCGCCCGCGCCGACACATAAAACCCGCGCCGCGCCGAGTTTCCTCTGCCCGTCTTCGCCGATTTCCGGCAAAACAATCTGGCTGTTATAGCGATTCGTCGCCATTTTCTTTTTCATCTTCCGGCGCGGTCTCGCCACCCTCTTCCGCAGCTTCTTCCGTATCTTCTTCGGCCTCTTCAGCCTCGACCGGCGTCATAATCCATTGCGTAACGGCAATGCGGCGCAGATTTTCTTCTGTTTTTTCGGCTTCTGCGGCTTCTGCGGCGGCCTCATTTTCTTCATTTGTCCCGTCTGCCGCATCCGCATCTTCGTCTTCCTTGTTTTCTTTTTCTTTCTTATCTTCTTTATCTTTTTTCGGCGGCAGAGCTTCTTCGATCACCATGCGCAGCTCCGTTTCCGTGCGGCGCATTTCCTCTCCGGAAAGCGATGCGGTATAGACCGTCTCCAGCCCGAGATCGACAACCCAAAAATTCCGCCCGTTTTTTACGCCTGTCTCTGCAATCTCCGCGTCGCGCAACACGGTGCTGTGCATTTCCATTCTGTGCGTCACGATACGCGCGATAATGCCTGAATCTTTCAGCACGCTTTGAAAGCCCCGCCAGCCTTCCGGGCTGAAAAACCCGCAAGAGGAAGACAGGGATTTCCTGTATCCGGCATGGCTCATCCGCATGATGTTCAAAGCCGTTCCCTGCGCCCATTCCCGTATGATCTCCCCGTCCTGCTCCGCCTGCTCTGCACGCGGAAAAATCACGCCGGCCTCCGCCTCGCACGGCATCAGCAGCGCGTATCTTTCCGCAGCAGGGGGCAGCACATCCTCTTCTTCTCCGGCCAGCAGCCCGATCAACAGCAGCAGCAGAAAAACCCCGCCGATGATATAGGCCAATTTTTTCAGCATCTGTTTTTCAGATTTCAGCATCTATAATCCCCTTAAAAATACCTTTAAAGTCAGAACGGCTTGACGATGACCATAATCACAATCAGAATCATCAACACCGTCGGCACTTCATTGACGATACGGTAGAATTTCTGCGTGCGCGTATTTTCGTCTTTTTCGAATTTTTTGCGGGTCGCGGCAAAAAATCCGTGCGTTCCCGTCATCAAAACGACAAGCGTCAGCTTTGCGTGCATCCAGCCGTTTTTCATCACCCCCGGATCGCCATAAACCAGCATCAGCCCCAGCAGCCAGACGGCAATCATCGCCGGATTCATAATATAGCGCAACAGGCGCTTTTCCATGATTTTCAGCTTTTCCGAAAATTCCGAGCCCTTTTTGGCCTCGCAGTGATACACAAACAGCCGCGGCAGGTACAGCATTCCCGCCATCCAGCTGATCACGGCAATGACGTGCAGCGCCTCGATCCATTCGTGATATTCAAACAAAAAATTCTGCATTATTTTGATACCCCTATTTCACGCCCAATATCTGATAGCCGCAATTTTTAAATTTTTCAGGACAGATGCGCCCGCGCGCATGTCCGCAATACAGCGCCGGTTGCGGCCGCTGGTCTGTGACAAAATGCACGATTTCACGCAGCCCGTCAATGAAACGCGGATCTGTGCCGACGGTTTCGACACGGACAAAATCGCGAATTCCTTTTTCTTCGGCAAATGCGCGGTATTCTTCTTCAATCTCCACCAGCGTTTCGACATGTTCGGACACAAAAGCATGCGGATAGATCAGCACGGCTTTTCGGTCCTTTGCCGTTTTTTCCAGCGCCTCTTCCGTCGAGGGGCCGATCCATTTCATCGGTCCGACACGGCTTTGATAGCAGATTTCCCAATCCAGCATTTTGATTTCCGTTGCCGCAGCGATTTTGCGCGCCGATTCCTCGCATTGCCATTGATAGGGATCGCCTTTTTTGATTGTACGCTCCGGCAGCCCGTGCGCGGAAAACAGCAGCCGGTAGGGCAGATTAGGATTTTTTTTCTTTGCCGCGGCATAGGCGGTTTTGATCAACCCTGCCGAGGCCTGAATAAACCCGTCCTGAAACGGCCAGCAACAGACCGGCGTCATATCGCAATCCAGATCCTGATCCCATGCGGCGCGCTGCCAGTCCTCGATCGAGGATTTCACCGTCGCCGTCGAATATTGCGGATAAAGCGGCAGCAAAACAACATGGGCGGGATTGTAATCCAGCACCTCCGCCACGGTTTCATCACTCAGCGGATGCCAGTAACGCATGGTTGTAAACACCCGTACGGCGGTAAAACCCTGCGGGATGTTTTTTTTCAGCACCGCCTCCAGCGCCTGCTGCTGCGCACGCGTATTGTCCAGAAGCGGCGACCGGCCGCCAAGCGCACTGTAAGCCTCCAGCGCTGCACCTTTCGAACGGCGCGCGGCGATATACCGTGCCAGAATCTCGCGGACCGGCCGCGGCGCACCGATGATATTGCCGTCACGAAAAAAATTCAAAAGATAGGGGTAGATATCCTCACGCGCCAGCGGCCCGCCCAGATTCATCAGCACCACCGCCAGTTTGCGCGCCATCTTTCTGTTTACTCCCCTTTCAGAAACGCACTGAGTACCGCAACATTTTCCGGCGGCGTTTCTTTATGGATGCCGTGGCCGAGATTGAAAACGAACGCCCCGCCCGAGAAAATATCCAGCAGCCGTTTTGCCTCATCCAGCATCACATCGCCGCCGGCCAGCAGCGCCATCGGATCAAGACAGCCCTGAACGGGACAAAGTTTTTGCAAGTGCCGCGCCGCCCATTCCGAAGGCAGGGTATGGTCAAGACTGACGGCCGTAACGCCTGTTTCCGCGATATAGTTCTGATACAGCAGCCCCGCCCCTTTCGGAAATCCGATCACCGGCACATCCGGATAGCGCCTCTGCAGGACGGAGACAATCTCCGCCGTCGGCGCAATCACATATTTTTCAAACAGCGGTTGCGGCAATATCCCTGCCCAGCTGTCGAAAATCTGTATGGCTTCCGCACCTGCGTCAATCTGGCGCAACAGATATTCGGTGGTGGCCTCCGTCAACAGCGCGATCAGCCGGTCAAGCCTTTGCGGTTTTTTATAGGCCATCTCGCGGATGGTTTTAAATTCGCGGCTGCTGCCGCCCTCGACCATATAGGTCGCCACTGTCCAGGGCGCACCGGCAAAGCCGATCAGCGCTTTCTCTGCCGCAAGCTGTTTGCGGATTGCACGGATTGTGCGGTAAACGGGTTTTGCCGCCTCGTGCAGATTTTTTGCTTCCAGCGCACTGATCTCCAGCGGTTCCAGAACAGGGCCGCGCCCTTCCTCGAAAGCGACGCTCTGGCCAAGCGCATAGGGCACGATCAGAATATCGGAAAACAGAATGGCCGCATCCATATCAAACCGGCGCAAGGGCTGCAATGTGACTTCTGCCGCCAGATCGGGCGAAAAACACAGATCAAGAAACCCGCCAGCCTCCGCCCGTATTTTGCGGTATTCGGGCAGATAGCGCCCGGCCTGCCGCATAAACCAGAACGGCGGCCGTTCTTGCGTTTTTCCCGACAATGCGGCCAGAAACGGTTTATGCGCCGGTTTTTGTGAAGACTGTTCGGTTTTGCCTGCGGCTTGTCCTGTCATGTTTAAGCTTTCTTCATTCTTTCCGTGTTAAAGAGTAAGGTGACGCCGACAAACATGCCATGTTTTTCGCTTTGCGCCAAATAAAAACAAATAACAATATAAAAGTATAATAAGGTGGTTTTAGAAGGTAGGGGGCAGGGAAAACGGGGATTAAATTTTACTCACGGGCAAATCACATATCCGCGGAAAGCCAAGATATTCCGTTTACATGTAAAATACGGATCATGCACAGACTGTTCAAAAAAAGGAAAAGCGGCAAAACTCTGTTGTAAAAATACGGGTAAGGGCGGAAAAAAGATTTTGTTTCTTTCTGTTTTCCCCTGTTGTAAACAAAACATACCGTTTTTTCCACAAAGCCTGTGGAGGAATCGCTGCCTGATATGCTATAAACAAAGACGATGGATGTATAAAGATATACAATATAAAGACAAAAGCGAAAGACTTCACGATTAAAGACAGGAATTGCAAGGGGGCAGGCATATGCCGCAAATCGACTGGGAAAAAATAGACGGGGACGAGGTTCCGGCGCTGCTGGACGAGATCAACCCGCATATCGAACCTATACCGTTTAATCCGGACACGACGACAATCCGCCGTCGCAAACTGCCTTTTTATCCCGATTACGTGTTTTTGGAGCTGACGGATCTGTCGGCGATTCCGTCGGTGCGCAAATATGCGGTTTATAAAAAGGGCGATGTCAACGTCATCAACTGGACAAACCAGACGATTTACGATGTCAACGAAAAAGCGCCTGCAAAACTTGACGAAAAAAACATTGCCGAATATATCCGTTTTTTCTTTACCTATGTGCGCGGCCGTCACGGGCGCTTTATTGTGATTGAAAGCGTGGATGAAATTCACTGGAAGACCGAACCGCCCGCACAGGGACGCAAAGTAATTCAGGAAATGGTCGGGCCGGTCAGACTGCTCGGCAAGGAGGAAGACGGCACGTTCAGCCTTGAAGCCTTCATGCTGTTCAAGGATTCACTGTTTAAAACCGCCGTGCATGTGACGCCGGACGGTATGGTCAATCTGTCGGATGAAGAGCTGAAAGTCGAAGGCATGCCGATCGTTCAGGATATGGCAGCAGAATAAAAACAGAATAAGAATTGGTCATTGCGAGGAGGGCAACGCCCGACGCGGCAATCTAATGGATCGCCCAAACCCTGTTATTTTGTCATTACGAGCGACTTTAAGGGAGCGTGGCAATCCATAAACTACCGGTTTTCACCACTTGTCTGGATCGCCGCGCCGCTTCGCGGCTCGCGATGACGATAGAAAGAGTTTGTCAACAGCGTCCGGTTGCTGCGCAACCTCGCGATGACGCGGAAAGAACGAAAAAGAAAGACAGTAATGAAAGATAGTTTTTCTCCCGCTTTGCCCGAACCGGCCGAAAAAGAGGCACGTCCCCGCTGGCAGGATCTTCCCGCTCCGCTTGTTGCCGAAATCGAAAACATCACCGGAAAAGTCACGCAATCGGATATCGCATGGGGCGGCTACAGCCCGTCGGCCTGTTTTCGCGTGACGGCCGCGGACGGGCGGCGCTTTTTTATCAAAGGCTCGCATCCCGGCCAGACGACGCATGGCGCAAAAGCACTGCGGCAGGAGGTTGCGGCCTATCAAAGCCTGAAATTTCTTAAAACCTGCGCGCCGCGTTTTCACGGCACGGTGTCTTTCGGGGATGAAGATGACTGGCATCTGGCCGTCTGGGATCAGGTGCGGGGCAAAACGGCGCTGCCCTGGACGGAAGAAAAAGCCCGCCGCGTTCTGGAATTGCTGGCAGAGCTGCATAGCGGGGTTGCGCGCGCAGACGTGCCGGAACTGCCGCACGGGCGCGAGAGCAATCATGTTTCGGATTTTTTTCTTGGACAACGGCTGTGGAAACGTTTTGAGCGCAGGGATGACAGCAATCGTCAGGACAAATTCGCGTCCTTGTTTGAAGATACGCCGCAGGCGGCGCACTGGCTTGAGGCGCATTTGCCGCAGCTGGTCGCGCTGCAGGAAAAAGTGACGCAGATTACGGAGCCGGAGGGCGTTGTGCATTTCGATCTGCGGTCGGACAATATCCTGTTTGACGAAGACAGGGACGGCCGCGCCGTGATTGTGGACTGGACGGATACGTGCTGGGGGCCGGTGCTGTTTGATGTGGCGCTGTTTGCGCTTTGCGTTGCGGCGGAAAGCGACATCCGCCCGCAGAGTCTCCTCACAGCCTATGAGGAGCTGTCCGGCTGCGCTTTTGAAGATCAGGCTGTTGCCGCCGTTGTGGCAACAATCACGGGATATTTCGCCGATAATGCATGGCGCGACGTGCCGCAGCAATTGCCGCGACTGCGCTGGATTCAGTCATTATGTCTGGATGCGGGGCTGCGCTGGCTGACGGCGGAGGGGATTGTGCCGCATCCGGGGCGTTTTCGCTGTTGACTCTTTTGAAAGAATCGTTTAGAAAAAATCATTACGTCTTGAATGCGACAAAAATTCCCCAAAATTTCGGAGTTTTAAGATCAACCGGCCGTGTTAAAGGCCGTTTCACAAAAAAGAAAGCGCGAGAAGTCTTTGTTAAAAAAAAGACCGCGAGTTATCTTGACGGATATATCCATGGCATCAAGCAGATCATAAACAAATAACGGTAGAATTTCATGAATCTTCAAGAACTGAAATCAAAATCCCCTGCGGAGCTTCTGAGTTTTGCGGAGGAGATGGGTGTTGAAAACTGCGGCGCCTTGCGCAAACAGGAAATCATGTTTGCGATTTTAAAGAAACTGGCGGAAAAAGACGAATCCATCGTCGGTGTCGGCGTGCTGGAAGTGTTGCAGGACGGTTTCGGCTTTCTGCGCTCGCCGGAAGAAAACTATCTGCCCGGTCCGGATGATATTTACGTCTCCCCCAGCCAGATCAAACGTTTCGGTCTGCGCACCGGTGATACGGTGGAAGGCGAGATTCGCGCGCCAAAGGATAACGAACGTTATTTCGCGCTGCTGAAGGTGAACACCGCCAATTTCAACAAGCCCGACAAAGTCAAACACCGCATCAATTTTGACAACCTCACGCCGCTTTACCCCGATCGCAAGATCAAGCTGGAGATTGACGATCCGACGCAAGGCACAATCGGCGCACCGAAAAATACCAACAACACCAAAGGCCAGCATCTGCCGCAGGTGCAGTTGCAGCGTGTGATTGATCTGGTCTCGCCGCTTGGTTTCGGCCAGCGTGCGCTGATCGTTGCGCCGCCGCGGACGGGTAAAACCGTGATGCTGCAGAATATCGCGCATTCGATTGCGGAAAACCATCCCGATGCCTATCTGATCGTACTTTTGATCGACGAGCGTCCGGAGGAAGTGACGGATATGGCGCGTTCGGTGAAGGGCGAGGTGATTTCCTCGACATTTGACGAGCCGGCCTCGCGTCACGTTCAGGTCGCCGAAATGGTGCTGGAAAAAGCCAAGCGCCTTGTCGAGCACAAGCGCGATGTCGTGATACTGCTGGATTCCATTACGCGTCTGGCGCGCGCCTATAACACGGTCGTGCCGTCTTCGGGCAAGGTTCTGACCGGCGGTGTCGATGCCAATGCGCTGCAGCGTCCGAAACGCTTTTTCGGTGCGGCGCGGAATATCGAACAAGGCGGATCGCTGACGATTATCGCCACAGCACTGATCGATACCGGTAGCCGCATGGACGAGGTGATCTTTGAGGAGTTCAAGGGCACCGGCAATATGGAGATAATCCTGGACCGGCGCCTGGCGGATCGGCGTATCTTTCCGGCGATCAACGTCAAAAAATCGGGAACGCGCCGGGAAGACCTGCTCCTCACCAACGAGGAGCTGAGGAAGATGTGGGTCTTGCGAAAGGTTCTGAGTCCCATGGACGACCTGGAAGCGCTGGAACTGCTCATTGACAGGATGAGCAAAAGCAAGAATAATACCGACTTTCTTCAGTCCATGAATACTTCCGGTTCGGACTGATAACTCTGGAGGATGAAATGAGAGATGTACACCCCAACTATCGCAAGGTAGT
>SKHU01000268.1 GCA_007116755.1 Alphaproteobacteria bacterium | reverse complement strand
AGCCCCAGCGAAATTGAAACCGGCATTTTATCCAGAATAAGATCCATCACGGCGCGATCCTGGTAATAGCTGTCGCCGAAATCAAAGACGATATAATTTTTTAACATCAGAAAAAAACGCTCATGCGCCGGTTTGTCAAAACCGAATTGCCGCTCCAACTCCAATATGAATTCGGGATCCAGCCCCTGCGCGCCGCGATAGCGGCTTTGCCCACCCGCCCCTGTGCCTGCCGTGCGCAGACTCATATCATCCATGGAAAAATCCTGTCCGCCGCCGCCGGTAAAACGCTCCGTCGCCGCAACATCCGTGCCCTGAATACGCGCCAGCATCTGCTCGACAGGGCCGCCCGGCGCCACCTGCACAACGCAGAAGTTGACGACGATCACACCCAATAATGTCGGGATCATCAATAAAAGCCGCCGGATGACATATGCGCCCATAGGATATTCTGCTCCGAAAAACCGTTTTTCTTCCGCATTATAAAGCATTCCGCCGCACGGGAAAGAGTTATCGGGCTTAAAAAAAACAAATCTTTGCCAAAAACCTGTTGACATAATCAGATATTTTCCATATATTAACACAAGATTAACAGCCGATTCTTCCGGCTGTACGGCTCGCGGGTTTATCCGGCGGATGGGTTTGTTTAAATATTTGAGGATACGGAGAAAAAGCATGTTATTTAAAATTCTGGCCGGAGAAGCGGCTGCAAAAGCCTTCAAAAAAGCCGGCGGCGTGAAGGGAATCACGGAAAAAGGTAAAAAAGCTGCAGAACGGCTGGCAGAACACGGCAAAAAAGCCAAAACCGCCGTAAGTCACAAGAGCGTGGAAGAAGGCGCAGAAGTCGCCGGGCAATTGGCCAATGATGCGGTCTCTGTTGCCAAAGATGCCGGCGAAGCCACGGTCGAAATCGCCGCGGAAACCTATGAAGATTTGAAAAGCACATGGAAAAAAGCCAAAGCTGCCCTGAAAGGCGAAAACACGCCGGAGGACTCCGCACCGCAACAAACGGACAATACGGAACAGCAAAATCCGGTTGACGGTTTTCTTGCCGCAATCGACAATCCCGCAACACAGCAGGAGGGGCTGATGCAACTGGCTGCCTATCTGCTGGAAGGCAACAGCATTTCCTCCGCCGATGCGGAAAAACTCTTCGACAGCGTAGAGAAAACCGATATGACGGCAGAAGAAAAAACCATGATTCAAGAAGCTCTGCTGGCCAATACGGACGACAAGACGGCCGGACAGAATTATCTGAAAAATCAGGGGCCGAAAGGACAAAAATTCGGCTAAAGGGCACAACACATACAAACAGATTACAACTATTTTAAGAACAAGGAAGGAAAACGACAATGGGATTGGTTAAATTTGCACTGCAACAGGTTATGATTGCGACAGTTGCCCGTGTCTCGCAAAGCGCAGGTGATGAAATCGGCAAGGCCGTTGTAAAAAAAGGCTCGGAAAAAATCGCCGAACAGGTCGTCAACGGCCAGAACGGGCAAGTCACGATTCCGACGAATATCAACGGCGTTCTGGATATCGTAAAAAAACGCGCAAAAACCGTTATGACGTCGCATGGCGAAGTTGAAGTACCGGAACAACAAAACAAGGCACCCGACATCACGGACTACCAAAAACCGCCCGCCGATATCACCGGACAGGCAACAACTCCGAACAAAATCGATCAACTGACCGGAACCGCGGAAGAATTCGGAGGCAAAGCCAGAAAACATATCGGCACCGCCAAAGAAGAAGGCACAAAAGCGCTGGGCAAATTCCTTGCCAACGCAAGAAAAGTCGGTCAGGCCGCTGCCAAAGGCTATAACGGCCAGAAATAAAGTTTTTTAAGAACAAAAAAACAGGCGCGGATTTATATCTGCGCCTGTTTTTTTTCGAAACTCAAAACATGAATTGTTCTTTCAGGATGCGTTCGTCCAGATTGAGCTCCGGATCAAACAGCAGCGTCAGCGATAATTTGCGGTCTTCACGGATTCGCACGGATTCCGCGTCACGGATTTCGGTGAAATCCGCCACCGCGCTGACAGGGCGGTTGACCGCATTGATAATATCCAGCTTAATATCGCAACCGTTGGGCAGCAGAGCGCCGCTCCAGCGCCGCGGACGGAAGGCGCTGATCGGTGTCAGCGCCAGAATATTGCCGTTCAAGGGAATGATCGGCCCGTTCGCCGACAGGTTATACGCCGTGCTTCCCGCCGGTGTGGCCACAATCAGCCCGTCACAGATCAGCTGTTTCATACGGACGGTATTATCAACGGTGATACGGATTTTGGCCGCCTGCCGCGTTTCGCGCAGCAGCGAGACCTCATTGATACCGTAAGCCTCGCGAATTTCCCCGCTGACGGTTTTGATGCGCGCTTTGAGCGGATGCAGTGTCACACGATGCGCTTTCTCGATCCGCTTTAATAATCCGCGCTCACGATATTCGTTCAGCAGAAAACCGACGGAACCGCGGTTGAGCCCGAAAACAGGCAAATCACGCCCCAACGCAATCACCTCGTGCAAGGCATGCAACAGCGTGCCGTCACCGCCCAGCACCACGACAACATCGGCATCGCCCATTCCCGCCACAATATGCGGCTTATAGGTTTCGGCAAGTGCTGCCGCCGCCTCCAGCGCTTTTTTTGTTTTTTCTGCTGCAAGTAAAAAAATCTTCATGACTTTGTATTCTGTTTTTGCTCCACTATTCTATCATGCTTGAAACAGGGCGCCGTGACAAGCCGATTGGATATTTGGATATATAGAAGAGATAGAAGATATGACACTGCTCATACGCATAGCCTCACCGGAAGATGCTCTGGCCATAGCTACCGTGCATACGCAGGCCTGGCATGAAACCTATACCGGACTGATTGTGCAGGATTACCTCGATCATTTTATTACGCTGGACAGAAACACACCGCGCCGCCGTGAAACGCTGGAAAAATCCGAAAAAGGTGAAGCGCACCGCCACTATATTGCGTTTTGGGAAAATCAGCCGGTCGGCTTTGCCGCCTGCGGCGCATGGCGGGAAACGCCCTATGACGGCAACATCAAGCCCGAGGGCGAAATTTCGGCCATTTACCTTTTAAACAGCGCGAAACGCAAAGGGATCGGCAAAGCCCTGTTCAAAACAGCGGCAGAATATCTGTGCGCGCACGGCATGAAGAGCTGCGGGGTCTGGGTTCTGGAAGACAATCATCCGGCGCGGAAATTTTATGAAGAAATGGGCGGAAAATGCGTGCTGACGGGAACACCCGTCACAATCGGCAATGTCACTTATGCGGAATGCGCCTATTTCTACGCAGATACGCGCAGGATAACCGCGGCTTAACCGTTACTACGCACCCGGAGGCGGATTGTTTCCGCCCTCGTCTTCACCGCCGCCCGTTTCGCCCTGTACAACCGCATCAAGATCCGCACCGGGATCCGCACCGCCTTCGGCCGGAGTTGCATCGGTGTTTTCAGTAGCCTTTTCGGCAGCGGCTTCAGGCTTGGCTGCCTCCTTTGCTGGTGCCGGCGCCGGCGCATCCGTACCCTCGCCGTCTTTTTTCTTTTTATCCGCTATGTCACCGTCCGCTCCCAGCATCGCACGCTGGACGGAATCGATCATATCCGTGACCATTTCATTAATGACGGCACTGACCGATGCCTTCACTGTTTCGCCTTTATCGGCATAATCGGCAACACGGCGGCGGATTTCGGAGCGCGCCGAACCGCCGGGGAAATTCGCTGCCAGAAGACGCCGTGCCTGCTGCGCGCCAAGACGGGCATAAAGACGGTTACGCATCGCCACATCCTCTGCCGAGGTGGAAAACGCCCACAGCTCGATCGGCCCCAGCGTATTGATCAGGTGCTGTTCATAACGGCCATCCGTCGTACCCAGAACCAGCAGACAGGGACCACCGCTGGAGCGCGGACCGGTCAAACGGTTGCGGATAATCCAGCGCGCCGTATCCGACAGACCGAAACGCTGCTGCGAGGCATCAACGGCGCGGTCACTGACCGCAGTACCCAGAATCCAGACCCCCGTGGCCAAATCGACCATGTCATCACTAAAATCGTCCAGCAACTGCGAGGCAAGAATGATCTGAATGCCGCGCTTACGACCCTCACGCACGTCCCGAACGATCTGGGAGCGGACGGATTTGGATCCCGATGTTCTGTGAAACTCGTCATAACACAAACGTTTGGGCGTTTCGGAAATATCCCGCATCTGCGCTTCGTGATAGGGGCGGTAGCGGTCGGGAATATCTTTGAGAATTTCTTCATTCACCCACCAGCGCGTCACCAGCGCATGACGCGCCAGCATGTACATGATCGCCGTCTGGCGGTCTGCCGTTTCATCTCCCTGCGGACAGACATCGGCAAGGTCAAGCGCACAGACGCGGTTTTCCGCAAGCGAGAACCGCGTGACCGTCGCCAGAATCGGAAATTCCCGCACGGCCGAGGTAATCATCCGCTCGAAGGCGTGAATAACCCCTTCCGAACTCGACCCGATCTGCGTTTCCTCCAAAAGGTTACGGATCTGCGGGCGTCGGGCGGCTGTGACCGCATCGGGCAGAATAGGCGATGCGTTGCGCTGCGCCAGACTGGCCTCGAATGTCAGCCCTTTATCATAGAGAATATCCACAACATCCCACCAATACGCGCCCGGAGAAAGCTGAATATCGTGCTCCATCAAAATCTGGTCAACGGCAGCATCAACCCGCGGCAGATAAGTACGCGGTTCGGCATTCCCTTCCCCGTCATTACGGAAACGAAACATTTCATCCACAACGAAACTGGCCAGCTGCGTAATACCGTCATAAGGCTCGGCATGACCGGCCGGTGTACAGAGCAGCGACAGCAATTCGACAAGAAAGCTACGCTCGGAGGCCTGCGGCACGCGCATGCCCAGCTTCGTGTCAAACGGATTAATCGCGTAATCCTTCGTCATCTGCAGACGGAAAGACACCGCCTCATGCCGCCGCGACGGCGGAAGCGCATCCCGGAACAGGGAAATCAGCCCCGCAGAAGATGGGCCGATATCAATCACCGCCACATAGGGCAGATTCGAGATTCCCGACGTCAGACAGGTTCCAAGATTGAGCGTGTTCATCAAAACCGATTTACCGCCACCCGGCTGCGCAAAAATCAAATCGAACCAGGTCGTCGTCACATTCGTACCGGTCTGGTATGGCCATATCCGCCCGTCCGGTGTCCGGAACAAAATCGCGCCCTCTGAAAACGGGCTGGAGGCACGCTGCCACGGCACCAGCTTCATCACCTCATAAAGCGGCGCGATAGCAGGCGGCGCAGTCGAGGCGCAGGCAATCCCCATCGCCGAAGACATCACACAATCCAGCGGGTCACCGGCAATCTGCGAGACCTGACAATAACCCCAACTTTCCGTTGCCTGCATCAAAAGCGACAAACGGTCTTCGAGAACATCCATCTCGCCCTTCGGGGCCCATGTCGCAAGCGACATGCGGAATTTCACCACCGGTTCGCTACGCGCAAGCTCGGTCAAACCTTCAATCGAATCCTTGATCAAATGGTTATCCGCATTGGTAATCGCCAGTAGCGAGGCAGCAAAGCCAAGCGCGGCCATACCCTGCGCCCCGCCGCCCTCAATCAGATAAGACAGTCGGAACGGGAAACGCATCTCGGATAATCGATTCAAAAGTTGCGGGAACGGAGCAGGCTCCATCGGTGCCAGCACCATATCGACACCGCCCCAGAGATAGGGGCCGAATTCGACAACACGGTCATTGATCATCCGCGCAGAACTCGCCGTAATCTGCTTGGGAAGTGTCGGCCATAAAAGTGCCGACATATCTTTGCGGTTTTCCGGCGCACGCGGAGGGATCCGGTCACCGGGAAGACATGCCCGCCAGCGGCTATTTAGACCGCTCTGATAAAGATTGGTGCGCACGGCACGCAGGGCATCATGTACTTCCAACTCACTGGAGTGAAGTCCCATTTCCGACAGCGCCACGACCATACCGCCGACATAGCTTTTGTGCCGGTTACGCAGGGCGGTAATCGCCGCATGCGGATATTGCGCTGCGGTCGCCTTGACCCATTTGCGTTCTTTGGCCTGAGCCTTTTCACGCTGCATATCGGTTTTTGTCAGACCGCTGGCACGCGTCCATAGAACAAAGTAAATCTCTTCCGACGCCAGATATTTGGCCAAATGGCGTCCGCGCTCGTCAAAAATATCATCAATCTCCATACCGACATTGCGCGCGGCCATCTGGCTGGGACGCAACACGCCCCGCAGCTCTTCATGAATACGGTCGGGGCTGCGCATAAAATAAATCTGGAGCGCATGGCCGGGGCGATCAAAACGTGCACCGAGCTTGACGACACAGGCATTGAGAATATTTCTGTATTCCTCTTCCCCGATAATCTGGCGGGAACCGTGCACTTTCAAATAGCTGATCAGCGAACCGTCGCTGGCCACCAGTGTCGTGTCGTCATCTGCCGTTTCAAGACGGATAAAAGATTCCAGCGGTTGGCGCATTACGCCGACAATCGGTTTTAAAATCCCGTCGAAAATTCCCATTTTTTATTTTTCTTTCGTTCCTGTTTGTTTGTCGCCCGCTTTAATATACAGCCTTTACAGCATAACAAATTTTTTTCGAGATAGAACGCCAAAATGAAAGTTTTTGCAGTTATTTTATAAATTATGTTATATTGTGCATCTTATCGAAAAAGAGCTTATAAATCCTTAACCGGAGAAATAGATTATGACAGCCTATCAGGGTGACGCGTTTTTACAAAAACTCCTGACCGCCTCCCGCAGTCATTATAATACGGAGGAAACCCGCGATATCATCAAAGCCGTTCTGGCCACACCGGAAAATCCCGCCGATCCCGATATATGGATGTCGCTGATCGCCGAAAACCCGGCTCCGGAACTTGCCGGACAGCTAAAAGCCCTGAAAGACGAAATACGCCGCGATCTGAAAAAAGATACGCGCAGCGTCCCCGAGCGCATTGCCTCCCTTCGGGAAGAATTTGCCAAACAAAGCGTTTCCGGATTTATCATCCCGCGCGCCGATGAATATAACGGCGAATACGTACCGGAAAGCGCCGAGCGCCTGAGCTGGAGCACGGGTTTCACCGGCTCGGCCGGACAGGCGGTTGTGTTGGAGGACAGCGCCGTCTTTCTGACAGACGGACGTTACACGCTGCAGGCAAAGGAAGAAGTGCCCGGCGAGATTTTCGAACACCGTGACAGTCACGGCAAAACCGAAGACGGCCGCCCGCATCTGGACGTCTGGCTGTCGGAAAACGCCAAAGGGAAGACCGTCGGTTTCGATCCGTGGATGCACAGCGTCAGCGAAGTCGCGCGTCTGGAAAAAGCCGTGACCGAAGCAGGCGGAAAACTTGTGCCGCTCAAGGACAACCCTGTTGATCTGGCATGGCAGAGCCGCCCGTCCGCACCGCTCTCGCCTACCGTGCCGCATCCGCAGGAATACGCAGGGAAATCCTCTGCCGAAAAACGGCGCGATCTTGCCGCAACGCTGCAACAAAACGGCGCGGACGCCGCCGTACTGACCATGCCGGAAGATATCGCATGGCTTTTGAACATCCGCGGCGGCGATGTGCCCTGCACGCCCCTGCCGCTGTCTTTTGCCGTTGCCCATGCGGACAACACGGTTGACCTGTTCATTGATTGCCGCAAGATTTCCTCTGCTCTGGAAAAGCATCTCGGCAAGGATGTGCGCATTCACGACCGTGATGATTTTACAGCCGCCGTTGAGGCGCTCGGCAAAGCCGGAAAAACCGTCATGATCGACCCTGCCTCAACGCCAAAAAAAGTTGAAACGCTCCTCAAAGACAGCGGTGCCAAGAAAATCGTCGAGGCTCTCTCGCCCTGCCGCCTGCCCAAAGCCCTGAAAAATACGACAGAGCAAAAAGGCGCAGTGGCCTGCCATATCGAAGACGGTCTGGCATTGACGCAGTTCCTCTATGAACTCTCCAAACCCGAAACGGTTCAAAACAATACGGAGATGAGCGCCTCCAACATGCTCGCCGATTTTCGCAAAAACGGAAAAGATTACCGCGGTCCCAGCTTTGAAACAATTTCCGGTGCAGGCAGCAACGGCGCAGTGATCCATTACCGCGTCACGGAAGACAGCGATAAGCCGCTGAACGCAGGACCAGTCTATCTGGTCGATTCCGGCGGACAGTATTTAAGCGGCACGACGGATGTTACGCGCACTGTCGCCGTAGGCTCCGTTACAGATGAGATGAAAGACCGGTTTACCCGTGTTCTGATCGGCCATGCCAAACTCGCCATGGCGGTTTTTGCAAAAGGCGAGGAAACCGGTGTT
>SKHU01000230.1 GCA_007116755.1 Alphaproteobacteria bacterium | reverse complement strand
GAAATCTGGGATTTCATGAAGAAAAATAAATTCTTCGGCATGGTCGTGCCGGAAGAATATGACGGGCTGGGCTTTTCCGCCTACGGGCATTCGCAGGTGGTTCTGAAGCTGTCCTCCCGCAGCATTACAGCGGGCGTGACGGTGATGGTTCCCAACTCTCTCGGCCCGGCCGAGTTGATTCACGAATACGGTACACAGGATCAAAAAGATTACTATCTGCCGCGTCTGGCCAATGGCGAGGAAATCCCGTGTTTTGCCCTGACCGGCCCGAATGCCGGATCGGATGCGGGCGGCATGCCGGATACGGGCGTTGTCTGCAAAAACGAAAAAGGCGAGCTGGGCATCAAAATCAACTGGGACAAGCGCTATATCACGCTCGGCCCTGTAGCGACGCTGATCGGTCTGGCCTTTAAAATGGAAGATCCCGACGGTCTGCTGGGCGACAAAAAAGATATCGGCATTACCTGTGCGCTGATTCCGTCCGATCTTGACGGCATTGAGATCGGCGACCGCCACCGCCCGATGAACGTGCCGTTCCAGAACGGCCCGAACAAAGGGAAGGATGTGTTTATCCCGATCGACAACATTATCGGCGGCAAGGAACGCGCCGGACAGGGCTGGAAAATGCTGATGGAATCTCTGGCCATCGGCCGTTCGATCTCGCTGCCGGCACAATCGGTTTCGGGTGCGAAAATGGCAACACGCCTGACCAGCGCCTATGGCCGCGTCCGCCGCCAGTTCAACATGCCGATCGGAAAATTCGAAGGCGTCGAGGAAGTGATGGCACGTATGGCCGGCACGACCTATATGATGGATGCCGCCCGTACCGCCACGGTACAGATGGTTGATCGCGGCGAACGCCCCGCCATTCCGTCAGCGATTGTCAAATACCATCTGACGGAAAAAATGCGCCAAACCGTCAATGATGCAATGGATATTCACGGCGGAAAATCCGTCAGTGAAGGGCCGGGCAACCTTTTGGCCGAAGCCTATAAAGGCATCCCGATTGCCATTACGGTGGAAGGCGCAAATATCATGACCCGCAACCTGATTATTTTCGGTCAGGGCATGGTGCGCTCGCACCCCTATATGCTCAAACAGATTCAGGCCGCAGAAAAAGGCGACGAAAAGGCGCTGACGCGTCATCTTGTCGGCCATATTTTCAACGCGATTCTGAATACGGGGCGCAGCCTGTGGCTGGGTCTGACCAACGGCCGTCTTTCGCGCACACCGACGAAAGACAAGAACACCAAGCGTTACTATCAGCGCATCAACAGGCTGTCGGCACAGTTCAATCTGCTGGCCAACGCCTCTGCCGCCACGCTGGGCGGAACGCTGAAGCGCAAAGAGCGCGTGACAGCGCGTCTTGGCGATGTCTTGAGCAATATGTATCTGGCCTCGGCCACTTTGCGCCATTTCGAATCGCAAGGCAGCCATAAAGAGGATATTCCGCTGATGAAATGGGCGGCGGAACAATCGCTGCACGATGCGGAAAAAGCCATGAACGATCTGCTTGACAATTATCCGAACAGATTTGTCGGTGCGGTTCTGAAGGTGATGACACAGCCGCGTCGTCTGCTGCCCTTTGCCGGACGCTATAGCAACAAGGCGCCGTCGGACAAGCTGGATCACGAAGTGGCCAAGCTGGTTTCCGAACCCGGCCCCGCACGCGACCGTCTGACGGGCGGCATTCACATCCCCGTGGGCAAGAAAGAGCCGCTTTACATTCTGGAAGATGCGTTCAAGAAGGTCGTTGCCGCCGAGCCGCTGGAGAAGAAAATCCTGACAGCGGTCAAGGACGGCAAGCTGGAAAGCAAAGATCTGAATGCGGCGGTCAAGGCAAAAATCCTGACCAAAAAAGAAGCCGAGCTGATCCGCGATGCCAACGCTGCGCGCGAAGCGGTGATTGCTGTTGATGCTTTCCCCTCTGCACGCAATCAAAAGCTGCGCGAAGACCGCGCTGCGGCAAAACAGGCCGCAACCGCCTCCGCCAAAAGCACAAAGGGCGCAAAGCCGAAAACGGCAAAAGCGGCTGTGAAAAAGAAAGCACCGAAAAAATAAGAAACCGCAAGTGACATAAAATCATGTGGTTACGGCGGGGGATTTTATCTCCCGCCGTTTCTTTTTCGGGAATTATTTTCGGCGCAAACGTGCGGCACCGGCGGAAAATCTGACATCTTGAAAAGCGCTGCCGTTCTCCAGATCCGTATCCTCGCAAAAATTGACGAGCTTCAGACTGGCGGCACGCGATTCATCAATTTTGCGGTTAAACTCCTCCCGCGGCATTTTCAGATACGGACCGCAACCGAGATTGTCCATATCCCAGTTGCCGCTGTATTGCTTCCAGCTTTCCATTTTCAGAAAGATTGTGCCGCTTTCGCTTTTCTGCTCTAAAATCTCGCTTTTTAAAAACGCGATCCGCCGCCTGTCCTGCTCCCGCAGGTCGCTTTTGCGGTAACCGTCCATCAGGATCACCATATCCTCGCCGCCGAGATCATCGCGGATGGCCACCATATTGAACAGGCCGGACAAATTTTTGTCTATAATATGATCCAGCACATGCCCGCCCGTGACCTTGCGCAGATCAATCAGCGGCCGCCGTTCCGACAGTTTCGCGCGCAGCGCTTCCAAAGGCAGGGCAACATAGATTTTCTCGCCCTGCGCGGTTTCCATCACGGAGGTTTTGTCATCGCCGGAATAATAACGCGTCACGGCCTCGCGCGGCATATAAACATCGCGTTCCCCGTATCCCAGCGCATCCCGCATTTCCATACGCAGAAGAATCTCCGTACTGCTATCGCGGGAGGCGTAGCGTATCTGTTTTTTCGGCTGTGTTTCCGTCATATTTTCCGGCTGTTTTGTTCTGCGGTTTATGGTTATCTGCAGCCTTACTATAACCAAATAGCTTTATTATGTCAATAATTACCGCGCCGGAACGGATATGCCGATTTTTATTTTTTTCGGGAGGGCGATAAAATTTCGGCCGTATTTTTACGGCGGGTTTGCTTGAAGTTTTCCGGCGCATCCGCAATCAGCTGTTTCAGCGATCCGGAAACGGCAAGAAGATGTTCTTCACCTCCGTTGTCGGGGGTGAATTTCATCAATTTTCCCAGATTTCCGGCACGGATATATAATCCGCGCGAATCCGGTTCGGGAAGGAAAAAATCCCGTACTGTTTCTTCTTTGCCTCCCGCAGCGGTCACGGCTTTTGACAGGGTTTCATTCATGGCGGCGGCGACGGCTTTTGTGTCCGGAGGCCCGTGTTTTTGCAGTGCCGTGCCCGAGTAATTGTAAACATAATATGTTCCGCCGGCGATATCGTCGATTCTTTCCCATGCATGTCCGGTCAGTTTCTTTAGAAAATCAACGCCCTTCGTATAATGCGGCGGCGCTTTTGCCGGTGCGGTTTTTTTAGATTTTCCGCCAAACAATCCCGACAGTTTTTCGCGTAACTTCATATTGTCTCTCTCCCCATTTCCCTGCAGAATAGGCAGGATAGATGATAAATATACGATAATTCTACACAGAAAGATTTAACTTTATGTTAAGTGATGGCGGCGCGCCGGTCGAAATCGTTGAAAGCTTTACAGCCTCCAAATACAAAGACGCGCACGCCAATGAAGATGCGCTGGTTTTGACGGATAATTTCTTTGGTGTCATAGACGGCGCAACGGATATTTCCGGTGCTCTGGCCTGCGGCGAATCCCCCGGACGGTTTGCCGCCCGTACGGCTGCCCGTGCATTTGATACGCTGACGGACATAGAAAATGCGGAAGATGTTTTGGACAGGCTGACAGCGGCCATGAAAACCGCGCGGGAGGAAAACGGCATCCCTTCCGATATCCGCCCGTTTTGCGTTTTCGCGGTCTATATTGCGTCGCTGCAAAAAATCATCCGTGTGGGAGATATTCAAGTTTTTGTCAACGGGCAGGAAATTCCCGGCCGCATACCGGCGGTGGATGCGCTGATTCAGGCACGGTGCGCCATCTTGCACAGCCATCTTGCGGCCGGAAAAACCGTGGAGGAGCTGCACCGCAACGATCCGTCCGAAAAGCTGCACCGGCTTTTTGCCTCCGGCGCAACGCTTGTCAACAGGGAGGATATTCCCTACGGTTTCGGCGCTCTGGACGGCAGGCCGGTGCCAAAGCGCTTCATCGATATCATTGCCGTTCCGCCCGGAGCCGAAATCATCATCACCAGTGACGGTTACCCCGCCGTAAAATCCTCGCTTGCGGAAAGCGAAGCGTCTTTGGCTGAAATTCTACAGAACGATCCCTTACTGATCGGCGATTATCCGCAGCCCCGCGCCGCTATTCCGCAAGACAAAGGTTACGGTTACGATGACCGCAGCTGGCTGAAAATTTTATGCCGCGCTTAAGGTTATTTATCCCCGGGGCGGCGCAGATGGCGGAATTCCAGCAGTATGATATAGGCTTTTACCGCCGGCATCAGAAAAAAGATGATCGCACCGCCTGCCGCGCCGACAAACAATACATGCCCCCAGATCGGCAGAGAGAATTTGATATCCAGAACCCATGTCATTGGAATCAGCGAAAAGCCGAGCAGGAAGATAAAAAACACGACCGCACCGTCGCCGATATCGTGATCGCCCAGCTTTGCGCCGCAGGTTTCACATGTCTCGGCGATTTCCAGAAAGGACGAAAACAGCTGTCCCTTGCGGCAGACGGGACAGCGTTTTCTGAAGGAAAACAGAATATCGCGGAGCAACCCGCCTTCACTTTCTTCAGGTGCGGGCGTGTTTTGATCAGCCGCCGGCATTGCCCCACCAATAGACGGAGCAGAACAGGAACAGCCAGACCACATCGACAAAGTGCCAGTACCACGCCGCCGCCTCGAAACCGAAATGGCTGTCAGGCGTGAAATGCTTGCGCCTTACGCGGAAATAGCACACGGCCAGAAAGATCGTGCCGATAATAACGTGAAAACCGTGGAAGCCTGTCGCCATATAGAACACGCTGGGATAAACACCTTCCGTGAAACCGTAAGTGGCGTGCATATATTCATAGGCCTGCAGAATTGTAAAGAAAATGCCCAGCAATACCGTATAAAGCAGCCCGCGTTCGGCATCTTTGTTATTCCCTTCCAGAATGGCGTGATGCGCCCATGTCACCGTGCAGCCCGAAAGCAGCAGCACCAGCGTCATCAGCAGCGGCAGTTTGAAGGTTTCGAGAATTTCGATATCCGGCGGCGGCCAGACCCCGCCGATTGCCTCGGTCGGAAACAGGCTGGCATTGAAAAACGCCCAGAAAAACGCGAAAAAGAACATCACCTCCGAAGCGATAAACAGCGCCATGCCGTAACGCATACCGACACGGGCGACAGGCGTGTGCGCCTTTTCCACCACGGCTTCGTAAATCACATCCTTCCACCAGAACACCATCACGGCCAGCACTGCGGCAAAACCGAGAATCAGCCCTTTCAGACCGACGGGCAGGCCGAACAGCGTGACCTCGTGCATAAACATGACCGCGCCGACGGCCAGCAGACCGGCGGCCAGCGCACCGAAAAACGGCCACGGGCTGGGACGCACGATATGGTAAGGGTGTTCTTTCCCGCTTTTAAAATCATATTTCAGATTATCGGCCATGTTTTCTTCCCGTGTTTTTGTTATCTTTTTTGTCTTTTTTGTCTTCTTTATATTCTGTTTTTCACTTTGCTTTCGTCAAGCGTTTTCATGCGGCCATCCTTATCGGAGAAACGCTCCCGCTCCTCCTCGAGATTGTCGGGATCGGCCGGAAAATAGGTGTAGGACAGGGTGATCGTATCGACATCCTCCATATAAGGATCGTCAGCCAGCGCCGGATCGATATAAAACGAAACCATCATCTCGTTTTTTTCACCGCTTTCCAAAATTTGCCCCAGAAAACAGAAACATTCGACCTTGTTGAAATATTTTCCGGCTTTGGCCGGCGAAACATTATACATCGCCACCCCCGCCAGACGCTCTTCCGTCGGGTTTTCCGCCGTATAATGCGTAAGCCCGTCCGCGCCGATATTGACACGCACCGAATGTTCTGTCGGGCTAAATTTCCAATTCAGACGGCGGGAGATATTGGCGTCGAAACGCACCGTGATTTCCCGCTCCAGCACCGCTGTTTGCGGACGTTCGGCAACGCGCTGCGTTGTCCCGCCATATCCTGTCACGCGGCAGAACAGATCGTAAAGCGGTGCGGAGGCAAAAGTCAGACCGATCATCAGGGACACAACGCCGAGAACCGACAAAAACATTTTCATGTTTTTGCGCGCCATCTCTTCCGGTGATTGTCCTTGCGGTTTTTTTTCCGTCATTTTTTAACTACCCCAGTTTTGCCAGCCGGACGATTGTCACAACAAACAATGTCAGCATAAACGCAAAAATACAAAACAGAATCAGATAATTCTTTTTCTTTTTCCGCTTATGCAATTCTGTTGGCGACATATCAGACTGCCCCCCACAGCGCACCCGCCGTCAATGCGGCAAACAATGCGAAAAGATAAAAAATCGAAAAGGCAAACATGCGGCGCGCCGGTGCGAAATCTCCGTCCTTTGCGCGCAGAACGTGCCATGCACAGCGCAGGAACAGCGCATTCAAAACAGCTGCTGAGGCCAGATAAAACAGACCGGCCATGCCGATCGCATAGGGCAGCACAGACAAAACCGCAAGAAGACCCGTATAAACCATGATCTGTTTGCGGGTTGCGCTGTCCCCCGCGACAACGGGCAGCATCGGCACACCGGCGCGTTTGTAATCCGCATTGCGGTACAGCGCCAGCGCCCAGAAATGCGGCGGTGTCCAGAAAAAGATCAGGGCAAAGAGCAGCAAGGATTCAAACGATAAGCTGCCTGTGACCGCCGCCCAGCCGATCATCGGCGGGAAGGCACCCGCCGCGCCGCCGATCACGATATTCTGCGGCGTGCGGCGTTTCAGCCAGATTGTGTAGATAAAAATATAAAACAGCGAAGCCGCCGCCAGCAGACCGGCCGCGACCCAGTTGATCGCCACCCCCATCAGCAGCACGGACAGCAGCGTCAGCACCACGCCGAAAGCCAGCGCATCATCGGGCGGAATGCGCCCGCGCGGCAAAGCGCGGCCTCGTGTGCGCTTCATTTGCGCGTCAATGTCGCGGTCATACCACATATTGACTGCGCCCGCCGCGCCCGAGGCCAGCGCGATGCAGAAAATCGCCACTGCGGCCAGAAACGGATGCATCGCCGCCGCACCCGGTGCCAGCGCCATACCGCAGAATCCGGTAAACACGACCAGCGACATCACGCGCGGCTTCAAAAGCCCGATATAATCCCCGATCGTGCTGTCCGCCGTCAGGGCGGGCGGCGCGTATCCGGCGCTGTGTTTGGGTTGTGCGGACATATTCCGTTCCTTAAAACTTGCCTTGTTATTTAATCACCGGCTGCTTTTCAAACTGGTGGAAAGGCGGCGGCGAGGAAAGATGCCATTCCAGCGTTGTCGCGCCTTCACCCCAGTAATTGTCTTTTACCTTGCGTCCGGCTTTCAGCGTGTAGATCGCAATGGCGATGAACAGCAGAGTCGACGCACCGGACATATACGCCCCCATGGAGGAGATATAGTTCCACCCCGCATAAACATCCGGATAATCCGGAATCCGGCGCGGCATCCCTGCCAGCCCGAGGAAGTGCTGCGGGAAGAACAAAAGATTAACGCCGATAAAGGTTGTCCAGAAATGCACCTTGCCCCAGAATTCGGGATATTGGCGGCCGCTCATCTTGCCGATCCAGTAATACCAGCCGGCAAAAATCGCAAATACCGCACCCAGCGACAGCACGTAATGGAAATGCGCCACAACATAATAAGTGTCGTGCAACGCCACATCCATACCGGCATTGGCCAGCACCACGCCCGTCACGCCGCCGACCGTGAACAGGAAGATGAAGCCGATGGCAAACAGCATCGGCGTTTCAAAGGTGATCGACCCGCCCCACATTGTCGCAATCCACGAGAATATCTTGATCCCCGTCGGCACGGCGATAATCAGCGTCGCAATGGTGAAATAGGCCAGAACGCCTGTGGACATCCCCGTCGTATACATATGGTGCGCCCAGACAACAAAGCCGACAAAACCGATCGCCACCATCGCATAAGCCATGCCGAGATAGCCGAAAACAGGCTTGCGCGAGAAGGTCGAAACGATATGGCTGATAATGCCGAAAGCGGGCAGAATCATGATATACACCTCCGGATGCCCGAAGAACCAGAACAGATGCTGGAACAGCAGCGGATCGCCGCCGCCTTCGGGGTTGAAGAAGGCCGTGCCGAAATTCCGGTCGGTGAGCAGCATTGTGATCGCACCGCCAAGAACCGGAACCGCCAGAACCAGCAGAAACGCCGTAATCAGGATCG
>SKHU01000179.1 GCA_007116755.1 Alphaproteobacteria bacterium | reverse complement strand
GCCAGACGGTGCTGCATTTCCGTTTCCGCATCGACAAGATCGGCCACGGCTTCGGCCTCGGTCAGGTCAAGCTTGCCGTTCAGAACGGCGCGTTTGGTAAACTCTCCTGCTTCGGCGGGGCGCAGCCCGTCACAACGCGACAATGCGGAGAGCAGCATCTCCACCCCCGCCGCACCGCCGTGAATGTGATATTCGACAATATCCTCGCCCGTGAAACTTGCCGGGGACTGAAAATAAACGGCCAGACCGCGATCAATCACCGCGCCGCTTTCGGGATGTCTGAACGGCGCGTAAACGGCGCGGCGCGGCGCGGGCGGTTGTGTTCTGCCGGTCAATGCGTAAAAACTTGCAAGCGCCGCCGCGCCGGAGACGCGAATCACGGCAACGCCGCCGCGTCCGGGCGCAGAAGACAGGGCGTAAACCGTTGTCATGACTGTTGTTCCGCCGTTTTTCTTTCGGATTCGGGCTGTCCGGCCATCTGCTCGAAACTCAGCGCCGTCTGGTCAGGTTTCAGCAGCAGGCGTTTGACGATTTTGCCGCCGATTAGATGCCGCTCGATAATCTCGTCCACATCCTCTGCGGAATGATAGGTGTACCAGACCCCTTCGGGATAAACCACCATAACGGGGCCGAGCGCGCAGCGGTCAAGGCAGCCGGAGGCGTTGATGCGGGTCTGCTCCAGCCCCAGCTCTTTCACCCGCGCCTTCATATAGTTGCGCAGCTTCATCGATCCCTTGTCCTGACAGCAGCCCAGCCTGTGCCCGTCAGGGCGCAGATTGGTACAGCAAAACACATGTGTCTTATAAAAAACTTCCGCCATTCTCTATACAGTTTTTTCCGGTTGCGATATAGTAGGCTCGAGCATATCAAAAAATAACGCCCTGTGCCAGAGTTGCGGCACCGGCATATACCGGAGGAGATGAACCATGACCGACATCACCATAAAAAGCAAAGACGGCGGCACATTTTCCGCCTATGTCGCGGGTGCGGAAGAGGGCAAGGGCGGCACTGCGCCGGTCGTTGTCGTTATTCAGGAAATTTTCGGTGTCAACGGCGTGATGCGTGCGATTTGCGACGGGCTGGCCTATCAGGGCTATGTCGCCGTCTGCCCCGATCTGTTCTGGCGGCAGGAGCCGGGCATCCAGATCACCGACCAGACCGAAGAGGAATGGAAACGCGCCTTTGAGCTGTTCAACGGTTTTGATGTTGATAAAGGCGTGGAGGATATCGCCGCCACCATCGACCATATGCGCGGCTTTGACGGCACGAACGGCAAAGTCGGCACGGTCGGCTATTGTCTGGGCGGCAAGCTGGCCTTTCTTGCGGCCACCCGCACGGATTCCGATTGCAATGTCAGCTATTACGGTGTCGGGCTGGATGAAATGCTGGGCGAGGCCGACAAGATCAAAAACCCGCTTTTGATGCATATTGCCGAGCTGGACAAATTCGTGCCGCCCGAGGCGCAGAAAAAAATTATCGACACCCTGTCTTCCATCGATCAGGTTGAAATCTATCATTATCAGGGCGTGGATCATGCTTTCGCACGAATCGGCGGAGAGCATTACGATGAAAACGCCGCACGCGAGGCCAATCTGCGCACAGCCGATTTTCTCGCACGTTTTCTGTTGACGGATGCACAACGCAAGGCTGCCGAAGGCAGAGGATAAGGCGGGGCTGATATGTCGGAAGAGGACGGGCAGAAACCGCAGCAAACGCCGCAGCAAACGCCACAGCAAACACCGCAACAGAATCCGGCGGAGACTGCGCCGCAACAACCTGCCGCCGCAGTTGCGCCTGCTGCGGAAAAACCCGATACGGCTGCCGCAAAGGCGGATTCGCCTTCCGAACTCTTTCCCCCGCCCTATATTTTTGATCCGAAAAACCCCCGCGACCCGCAGGAGGAGCCGCCCGATCTGGCCGACACCGCCGCCAAACATATCGGCGCGTGGATCAACGGCAACGGTCTGACTGTCTATGACGCACGCGTGCAGAACAAAAACCAGCAAATGCTGCGGATGGATATTCCCGTTGAAATAACGGTGACGGCCAATATATCCGAAGAGACAAAGCCCGGAAAAATCACGGAGGGCACAGTCTGCACCTCCAAAGCGGATGTCAAAACCCGCATTGAAGAGATGAAAAAAACCGATTTCACCTCCGTGCCCGTCATTCTGCAGATCGGCGAAGCGCTGCAAAAAACACCGCTGATGGGCTGGGGAGCGCAGCAAAAAGTCGTACTGGACGGCATCGGCGGCAATTTCGTTTTTCATGAAAGCTGCACACGCTGCAAAGGCAACGGCCGCAACGACTGCCCGCATTGCAAAGGCAAACGCCAGATTCCCTGCCGTATCTGCAAAGGTTTCGGGATGATGGATTGCCGCATCTGCCACCGCAAAGGCACCGTCACCAATTCGGCCGGGGCGGAAGTACAATGCCCTGAATGTTTCGGCAAGATGAAAGCGCCCTGTCGCGATTGCCGCGGCTTGAAGAACATCACCTGTCCGCAATGCCGCGGATCGGGGCAGCACGGCTGCCGGGAATGCGAAGAAAGCGGCTGGCAAAGCGCGATCGGCAAAATCACCTTTGACGTATTGGCAAAAATGCAGATCGACAGCACACTGCTGCCGCCGCCCGTGAAAACCTTACTGCAAGGTTCGGGAGAAAAGAAACTGGCCGAAGACCGCCATGCGAAAATTATGATGATTTTGCCCGAAGCGCCGTCAGAAGCTCCGGCCGCTGCCGCACAGGCGCAACAGCCGCCGCCTGCACAAACCGAACAGACCCAACAGACCGGACAGGCGGCGCAAGCTGCACAGGCGCAAACACAGACGCCGGCGCAAATTTCCTACCGTCTGGAAATGCCCTATGCGACAGCGGATTATGTGATCGGCGGAACGCGCTATCCGGCAGAAATTGCGGGATACCAGTCCTGCATTGTCAAAATCGGCGATTTTCTCGACCCGCTGATCAAACCCGGCATTGATGCGCTGCAAAAAATCGTCAAAGGGCCGATGGCCACGGAAACGCTGATGAAAAAAGCGTTCAAACTGCGATTGATCAAGGATGTTTTCTCCCATACCGGAGAAGCGCCAAAAGGAAGATTGCTGAAAAATCTGAAAACCGAATATCCGCGCGGCATTTCCGACAAATACGCCAAAGCCTGTATCCAGTTTGCCGATCAGGCGGTCAAGGCGCTCACTGACAAGCCGCGGCAGCGCGGCGGCGTGGTCGGCGGAGCGCTGGCCGGTGTGGCCGCAGCGCTGTGGTTTTTTGCCGATTTGCGCAGCTATGCCGTTGCCGATGCACCGGAAAACGAACAGATGCTGTTTGATTTCGGACTGGCCGGTCTGCTGGCAGTCGGTGCGTATTTTTCCGTGCGGCTTTTCGCAGCGAATGCCCTGAAAAAGATTTTGGCCTTTCAGGGGGGCAATACCGGAAAACAGGCGCTGCCGCCTGCCGGAAACGCCGGTCTGATTGCTGCTGCTGCCGCTTTGGCGCTGTTTCTGCTGATGGCCTGGTTTGCGCCCGAACGCCCCGGCTGGCTTTGATTTTCTGTTACCACCCGCCGCCGCCGCCACCGCCGCGTCCGCCGCCCGAACGTCCGCCGCCGCCGCGCCCGCCGGAAGAGGAAGAACGCGAGGCCCGCGTCAGACCTGAAGACAGCGAGCGCGACAACCCCGTACACATACGCACCGCACCGAAAGAGGCATGACGGCCGCGATACCAGTGCGAGCGGCGTGATCTGTACGATCTGTACTGTTCTTCCGGTATGGATTTTGTAAAATACCCCGCCCATTTGTTCTCTACACCCAGCGCCATGGCATAAGGCAGGAATTTTTCAAATATTTCCGGCGTCATTTTCGGCGGGTGCATCGCGTCCAGCCGCAGTTTCTCCGCTGTTTCCAGATAAAGTTTGAACCCTTCGATCTCGTCCATTTTTTCACGCCCGTATACTGTCGGCGCGCGCATCAGGGACGTAAACATGAGGTGCAGCACCAGAAGCGCTCCGGCAATAATGAAAAGCTGGATATCTGTTACCAACCCTGCGTTAAAGGACATAAAGTTTAAAGATACCGCCGGAATGGACAGCAGCAGAGGCGTTTGCGAAAAAACAAGATTATTGCTGAAATAAACGCCCTGATGTTCGTCCTGAACGCGACGGGAAAATCCTTCGAATATGGCGGCAAATTCCGCATCATAGCGTTTGGGAATCTTGTATGTTTTCCTGCCCGAAGCAAACATCGCATCGGCAATCGACTGTTCGCCGGGCGGCAGTTTGGAAAAATCGTTTTTCTCGCAACTGATGGTAAATTCGCCTTTTTCGCTTTCGGTAATTGTCAGATAGCCTTTTACGCCCATACTGACCAAAGCAGCGGTAAAGGCGACCTGCGGGCCCTTCAACCCCATGCGCAGCACATAGGCGCACAGTGCGGGGGAAAAACCCTCCGGCGGGGCAAAGCGCGGAATAATCGTGCCTTTGGGCGGATTTTTTCCGACAAACATCCATGCAATAATGAAATAGGCTGTCAAAAGAACGGTGTAAAGCAGGCTGAAAACAAAAATCTTGTTATTGGCAATCAGCAACATCAGATTTTCGAAGGAGGACAGCTCGTCGACAAAACCTTTTGAAAAGGCAAGGGAAACCGTCAGCCCTTCCCGCGGTGCCAGCGGCCGCGTTGCACGCAGGGCAAACGCGCCGTCTTGAGTATATCCAGCCTCGGCATAATCTGTTTCTCTGCTGCCCTCACGCCCCGTATAGGCGACATATTCCGCGACACGCGCGCCCTGCGGCAGACGTAGCGCGACAGAGGCCGCATCAATCGGAAAATGCCATGCATCGCCGGTGACGTTCCAGTACAGCTCGTCCATATCCTCGTGAAAAATCAGGGCGCGGGACACCTCATAGGTGATGCGGTAGGTATATTCCCCGGGTGACAGGAAAACGTCTTCCTGTCCGATATAGATTCTCCGCATATTGCTCCCGCGTTCCACCCTATGCGGCTCCGGACGGCCGTCGCGCGTCACATCGCGCAATGTAAAGCCCAGTGTAAAGTAATAACCGCGATCATCCTGATAGCGCGTCGGAAACTCGCGGTAAATCCCGCGCCGTATCTGCTGTCCCGTGCTGCGGACGCGGATTGTCTCCGTTACGGTCAGCGTGGAATCCTCATGCACGGTCACATCGCTGTGAAAGGCAAGAATGCGCTCATCCGCAGCATAAGCCGGAGCGGCAGCATAAAACAGCGTTGCGAGAAACATCGCTGCAAGAAAACCGAAAAAAGCCGCCGGAGATTTTATGCGGATATTGATCGCGTATTGATGCCCTGTTTTGTTACTCATGTACTGTCCAGACGTTCTCCCGATATACCCGAAGAGGACAGGCGGCGGCGCATCGCCGTATAAAAACCGCTGCAATAATCGCCGGCCTTCATGTTTTTACGTGCCCCCGTATACCATTTCAGTTTAAATTTATCATAGGTTTTTGCTGCGGTAACCTGCTTGAATTTCTGTTCCCATTCCTTGATAACACCGAGCGCAATCGCATAAGGCAGATATTGTTCAAACAGTGCCGGCGTGATTTTCGGCGATTTCAGTGCGTTTTCGCCGGTACGGCCGCTCTCTTCCTCCGCCGCAGGTTTCTCTCCTTTAAGAAAATACCGGAACCCTTCCAGATAGCGGATTTTCTCGCGTCCCTGCGGGGTTAGCGCCCTTATTTGTATTGTATGCAACACAGCCAGCGCCGTCAGTACGGTAAAACATTGCAGATTGGTCAGATGGTCGTCCGCCACAATGACAAGATAGGTCAGCGCCAACAGAACCGACAGAAAAACCGGCGGCAGGGTAAAGGCCAGATTATCCTTGAAGTAAACCCCTTCATGCTCGTTTTCCAGAATCTGCACAAAATTATCAAAAACTTTTTTCAGATCGGATTTGTTCTGTGTATCGACAGCAAATGTCTTGCGGCCGTCGGCAAAGAAATGTGTCATCAGATATTTCTCGCCGACAGAGAGTTTTCCGGATGCTTTGCGCAAGGCTTTCAATTCGAAATTTCCGCGTTTTTTCTCATGAATCTCGATATAGCCTTTCACGCCCAGACTGGCCAGTGCCGCAGAAAATGCCGTGGCTTTACAAACCGGCATATCCAGCCCTTTGTTATAAACATAACTGCTGATGGCCGGAGAAAGTTTTTCCGGCGGCGTAAAATTCTCGATAATCACCTTCTCTTTATACGGGCGGCCGATCAAAGACCAGAGCACGGTATAATAGATCGCCAATACGGTGATATAGGTGATGCCCAGCCGAAACCAGAAATCTTCCGGCCAGCTGTTCCGCGCGGCAAAATCGCCGATGGTCAACAGACTGTCTGCTGCGGCCTGTGAGGGCGTAGCAAACAAAATATATGAAGATGCAATGGCCGTCATGCCGATACAGGCTGCGGCCGGAAAAAAGCGTCTCATGCGGCACCCCCTTCCGGCTGTTTTTGTTTCTGCGTTTCGAATTTGACCTCCGGCACGTATTTTTCGATCGGATTGTCGATTTCGAAAAAATCGGCACTGCCGAATTTAAAGATTTTCGCCACCAGATTGCTGGGGAAGGACTCGACCAGAATATTCATATCCCGCACCGTACCGTTGTAATAGCGACGCGACATCTGCAGGTGATCTTCGACATCGACCAGCGTGGTTTGCAATTCGCGAAAGTTCTTGTCGGCCTTCAGATCGGGATAATTTTCCACCACGGCCATCAACTGCCCGACAGATTCGGCCAGCCCTTTTTCGGAGGCGTTGCGTTCTGCCACATTCTTGTTCTGGTCGGCGATGCATTTTGTCCGCAATTCCGTGACGCGCTCCAGCACCGTGCTTTCATGTGCGGCATATCCCTTGACCGTTGTGACGATCGACGGAATCAGATCGGCGCGGCGCTTGAGCTGTACATCAATACCGCTCCAGCCTTCATTGACACGCTGGCGCTGTTTGATAAGGCGGTTGAAAATATAGATCAACCCTCCCGCAAGAACCGCAAGAAGTACCAGAAAAATCTCCATAAAAGCTTTTTTCCCTCTTTGAAACCTCCACCGAAATAAATTCTATCATGGAACGGTTAATTTTTTCTAGAGACACCGTTGCAGGATTTTCCGATAACAGTAACAGCCGCACCAATCAGAATACAGAAGATCAGGAAGGACAGGATCCGCCCGCTGCCGTATTGTTCCAAAACACGATAGAGCAATCCCGGCGGATCAACAAAACCCTTCGGCCATGATACGGTCACGATCAGAACCTCGTCCGGCTCAAGACGGCGCGTTGTTTCAAAATGCACGGTGTTTTCCTCTACGCGCGCGGTATAATCGCGTGCGCTGCCCTCTCCGCCCTTTGTTGCGGCATGATAGAGCAGAATTTCCGCCCCGTCCGGCAGTGTCACCGATACACGCACCGTATCAAGCGGAACGTTCCGGCTGCCGCCGGCGGAGATAATCCAGCGCAACTCGTCATGGCTGTCCTCATATATAACCGCACGCGGCACATGATAGGTGATGCGGTACAGGTAATCGCCGTCCGGCATCGGATCGTCCTTGCTGCCGATATAAAGACGGCGAATACCCGCCTGTACGCGCGTGAAATACGGCTCGGCGCGCCCGTCTTTTTCAACGCTTTCCAGCCGGACGCGGCGGGACAGGTCGCGGTAAACACCGTGACGGATGCTCTCGCCGTGCGCGATAACGGCAATTTCCTCCGTGCCGCTGACCGAACCGTCGGCATTGACCGTGGCCTGCGCGTCAAAACGGGTGATGCGCTCCTCTGTTTCGGGGCTGTTTTCCGCAGCGGCCGCAGCAGGCAGCAGAAAAGTTGCAAAACACAGCGGCAAAATAAACCGGAACAGAACAGGCAGAATGTATTTTTTTACCATCCGCCGCCTCCCCCGCCGCCGCGTCCACCACCCGAAGATCCGCCGCCGCCTGCACTTCTGAGGCTCGACCGGAAACCGCTTGACAGGTTGCGGGTCAGAGCGGTTGTTGAAAAATTTCCATTTGCCGAATACCAGCGTGTCCGGTATGTTTTGTACACATCCGGCGATACGGCGTTTTTGAATTTGGCAGCCCATTTGTTTTCCACTTCCAGCGCGATCGCATAAGGGAGATATTTTTCAAACAGCTCCGGTGTCATTTCCGGCGAATGCAACGCTTCAAAACGTTTTTTTTCCGCTGTTTCCAGATAGAGTCTAAAGCCGGAGAGATAGTCAAGCTTCAGACGGCCGCGCAGGGTCGGCCGCCAGATAATGAAACCGTAAACAACGGTGGGAATCAGTATCAGCACCAGACTGATAGCCACTTCCGGTGCTATAAAATATCCGGCCTGCATATAAAGAATAAAAAAAAGGAACGCGGG
>SKHU01000232.1 GCA_007116755.1 Alphaproteobacteria bacterium | reverse complement strand
GTTTCCGTCAGATAGTTGACTGCGCCGGAAATCAGCGGTGCGCGGTCGTACACCGTGACAATTTCAACGCCTTCGGGCAGGCCGGGTTTTAACTCTTCCAGTTTTTTCTTCACACCTTCAATCACGCGCAGCGCATTTTCCCCCGCCCGCATCACGACGATGCCGCCGACAACCTCGCCTTCTCCGTCCAGTTCGACGACACCCCGCCGCAGCTCCGGCCCTTCGACAATTTCTGCAATATCCGACAGCAGCACCGGCGTTCCCCCTGCGGCATAGACGACGGTTTGCGCCAGATCATCAATGGAGGTGATATAACCGCGGGAGCGGATCATCCATTCGGTTTCACTCTGTTCGATCACGCGGCCGCCTGCTTCCATGCTGGCGCCGCGTACGGCAGCGGCGATGCGGGACAGCGGAACATCATAGGCGCGCAAACGGTTCGGATCGACCAGTACCTGATATTCCTTGACGAAGCCGCCGACCGAGGCAACTTCCGCCACGCCAGCCACTGTCGCGAGTTCGAATTTCAAAAACCAGTCCTGCAAACTGCGTAGATCGGAAAGATCATAACGGCCGCTATCGTCTTTCAGCGCATATTGAAACACCCAGCCGACACCGGTCGCATCGGGGCCGATTTCGGGGCGTGCTGCGGCCGGAAGGTCACCCTGCACGGTGGACAATGCCTCCAGAACGCGGCTGCGCGCCCAGTACTGATCGACATTATCCTCAAAAATAATATAGACAAAAGATGATCCGAACATCGAATATCCGCGCACGTTCTTGGTTTTCGGCAGACCCAGCATCGTTGCTGAAAGCGGATAGGTGACCAGATCCTCGACAATCTGCGGCGACTGTCCCGCAAAGTCGGTACGGATAATCACCTGCGTGTCAGACAGGTCGGGAATGGCATCCAGAGGTGTTTTCTGGACGGAAAGAATGCCCGCCGCAGCCATAAAAATCACGCAGACCAACACGAAAAATTTGCTTCTGACCGACCAGTCGATCAGACCCGCGATCACGGCCTCGCCGCGGCTTTGTCCCGGCAGCCCGCCCCGCCTGTTTTCTTCGTCAGTGGACGTGTCCGTCATGCAGCCCTCCCGCATCTTCCGTTTCGGGTTTCGGTTTTTCGACCGCGGAGATATCCGGCCAGCTCTGATGGACGGCCTCCCCGTCGCTGTAAGGATTCAGCGGACGGGAAGATGTTTGCAGCCACAAAGCGCCGTCTGCGCCGTCACGGAACAGATGCAGGTCTTTGTCGCGGTACTTATCCGGTCGCCCGTCAAGAAGCCACGGCGCCAGCGCTTTCATCAAAGCGGCAAGCGCATTTTGCAATTCGCTGTCCGTCATACTGTTCTGCGCCAGAATAACGGCCCATTCCGCGTCTTTCAGAACATATTCCAGCCGCGTCCCTGCAAATTGCGGCATCAGATGGCTGCCGATTTCCAGCGCGGGCATTAGCATATCGGGGCGGAATGTTTCTTCCCCCGTCAGAGATTTTTGTAAATAGATTGCCGCATCGACAAGGTGGTCGATCATGACCTGCTGATCGCGCCCGACCTCCAGAAACGCCAGCGGTGTTTGCAGCCGTTGCATTTTGCGGAAGGATTCGCGCATCGCGCTTTCGGAATCCAGCATAAACTGGCCGCTGACAACAATTTCATCCCCCGCATCAAGGCCGGACAGGATTTCCGTGCGTCCCCGGCTGCGCAAACCGGTTTCAACCCCGACCGGACGGAAACGTCCGCCTGCCTCCGCCAGCACAACATATACACCTTCGGAACTGCGCAGCACGGCCTCCGACGGTACGGACAGACGTGCCTCCACCTGCGTTTCAAAAATCACATCGGCATAGGCGCCCGGACGCAGCCGACCGTCTTCATTGTCCAGAACCAGCCGTACGCGTCCCGTACGTGTTGCGGCATCGACTGTGGGGTAAATATAATCAATCCGCGCTTCGCGCTCCTGCCCGCCAAGGTGAGGAAACACGACACGCGCCCGCCCTTGCGGATATAAAAAGCGCAAATCTTTTTCGGCAATGCTGGCCTTGATCCAGACACCGGAATAGTCCTGTATTTTTGCCGCACGCATGCCGGATGTCACATGGCTGCCGCGGCGGATATTGATTTCGCTGATAATACCGTCATGTTCGGCGTAAAACGGCACATGCTGCAAAGCCGTACGGTTGCGGCGCAAATTGTCCAGCACCTGTTGCTGTACCCCCAGCGCGGACAGGCGGCGCGCGGCCGATTCGATGCGTCCGCCGATGCCGGTGGACAGCGCACTGAGATAATCCTGCTGCGCCGACACCAGTTCGGGGCTGTACAGCGTGAACAGGCGGTCGCCCTTTTTGACCCGGTCGCCGACAGCCGTAATATCCGGCGTTTCGATCCAGCCCGCAACGCGCATGGATATTTCGCTGGCAAGCCGGATATTTTCCGTGACGTTGCCGTGACTGCGGATAATACCGCCGAAACGGGCATGTTCGACCCGTTCCGTGCGTATGCCCGTATTCTGAACGGTTTCCGGTGCAATCGTAACCGCCGTACGCCGTATGCCGGTACCGGAGTGACCTCCGTCTTCCGCTTCACCGCCTTCCGTACGGACAAGATCCATGCCGCAAATCGGGCAGCTTCCCGCTTCGGCAGAAATATAATGCGGATGCATCGGACAGGTGTAATGCGCCTCTTCGGCATATGCCGGAAAGACGGTAACCAGCAACAGAACAAGGCTGATTAAAACAGCGGTTTTTTTCATCGCACCGTCTCCTCTTCCTGTCTCTCTTCTTTCAGAATATGGCTGTTATATTCGGCGGTCAGGATCAAAAGACGTGCTTCCTGCTCTGCGAGTTGCGCCGCAATTGCGGCCAGATTGATCCGTGCGTCCAGCACCGTATCCAGCCCGCTTTGTCCGGATTCGTAATCCCGCTGCGTAGCGGCAATCAGACCGCGCAAAGCCGTGCGCCGCTGCGCCAGTGTTTTGATATTGGCTTCGGCGGCTTTACGGCGCGATTGCAACGCCGTCATCTGCTGCACCCATCGGCGTACCGTATCGTCACGGGCGGCGGCGGCACTGCGTTCTCCTGCCTCGGCAGCACGTTTGCGCGGCTCCTGACTGCTGCCGGACCAGAACGGTATCGAAACTCCGGCACGCAGGCTGAACATGTCATCGGCACGCATGCCCTGTACGCGGTCGCGCTGCATATAGGCGGCACTGAAACTGTAATTCGGCCCGTATGCGGCTTTGGCGGCCTCAACATCGCGGGCGGCGGCGGCAACATTGTGTTCGGCCAGACGTACGGGGTAAAGCCTGTCCGGCATTCCGTTCCACATGTGCAAGGAAAGTTCCGGCAGTTCGACCTGCGGCACTTCACCGACAAGGCGGACAAGTTCGGCCTCGATCGCGTCCTGCTCCGCTTCAAGATCGTTCAGGCGCTGCTCAACGGCCGAACGCTCGACATCCACTTGCGAGAAGCGCCAGTAAACACGCCGGCCGCTTTCAAGTTGCCCTTTGAAATAATTTTCCAATTCGCGGTAATGGCCGAGCTGCTGGCGGGCGATATTCTGCTGGGTCTTGATTCTCTGCCGCTGCGCAAGCGCAGATGTCAGCATGGCGTACAGGCGGTGTTCAACGTAATCCGCCGCCAAATGCTGCTGTGCCGACAGCACCGTCTGTTTATCGGATTTGGCGCGGCGCAGGCGGTAATTCGGCACGGCCTGCGAAAAACCGATCATTTTCGAGGTCATCATATCGCGGTTAAAGCCACTGTTGCCGGAGACGGGAAGATTTTCCAGCCCCAGCATCAGCATCGGATCCGGCAACCCCATTTCCGCCCCGGCCGCCTCGCTGTGCATCACGCTTTTTTCCAGTATCTCCGCAATTTGCGGATGTTCGGACAAGCGGTCGAGATAATCTTCAAAGCTTCTCTCCGCAATTGCCGGAGCAAGGCCAAGCAACAAAACGGCACAGAAAGCGCAGCCGGAACGGATCAGGGAACGGAACATATCGGGCTTCTCCTGTTTTTAGTGATGATGATGGTGATGATGCATGTCGCTGTGATCGGGCATAGGCGCATCCGGATCGGGCTCAAACGCGGCCAGATTTTCTTCCGTTTCGAAGTAATAGACGCGCCCTGCGCTATCCACGCCGATCACGGCTTCGGATTTGTCAATGCGGTTGCCGCTGACCGGATCGGTGCCGTAACGCACTTCTTCGGATTGCAGCCCCATCGCGCAGTCCAGACAGCAGATGTGGTAGGTCTTGCCGTCCATTTCAAACGGGCGCTGTTCTTTGCCCTCGAAATACCGGTCTTCTTTCATGCACAGATATTTGCCTTCAACCTGTTTCAGCCCGTGGTGATCTGCCAGAGCTGCGGTGCTTCCGGCAAAAAAGACCAGCATAAACGCCATAATAAAATGTTTCATTTTTCTTCTCCTGTTTATTGATATTTAAGGGCGGCAACGGCAAAAAAACGCCGCCGCATACGTCAAAATCCGGATTCAAGACGGATTCCGGGTGTCAGGACAGAAAAATCGGGGGATGATAGAGAGGCTCCAAAGTCTCGGAGATCATATGCCGGAACGGCATTTTGAAATTTTCCGCCTTCATATGCGGAAGAAATTTTGAATTGTCGGAAAAAAGCGAGGGCACGGCATAACATGCAGGGCAGGATTCGCACGTATCACCAAGACACAAATCCGCAAGGGAAACAGAGGTTTCGTCTTTGCTTTGTGCTGTGTCCGGCATACCGTGACAGGGCGGCGGTGCTTCATTTTCCGCAGTATTTTCTGCTGCTTTGCTCTCAAGCGTTTCTTTCATATGCGGGCAGTTTTGCAATGCAAACGCCACTGCCGCATTCGAGAGAATCAATGACCCCGCCATAACAACCAAAGCCAATATTTTTACAAAACGTGCCATTTTTTTAAATTATCAGAAATATATTAATAAACAGACAACTCCAAAACCAGTTTGATGTTAAAATGAAGTACCGGCCGTGTCAAACAATCCGTCTCCGGAGGCCGGAAAGTAAAAAAGCACGAAGGAGCAGTGTCCTTCGCGCTTTTTTGTTTTGGGCGGGCTGTGCTGTCTTGTACAGTATGGTACGACAGGCACAGAGAGCCGTGGGTTACTCTGCAACCATATCGCTGTACTGGCTGCGTATGGCCGGATCGGTCTGAACCGCATTGGCGATTGTGTTATACGTATCGACATCCAGCCCGTTGCTTTCGATGGCCTGTGCCATTTGTGTATGCGCCTGCTGCTGCAACTGCTGCATTTCCTCTTGTGAGGAAACTGCACCGGCCTGTTGCTGGAATTGCATCTGCAGAGTGCGCACATCCTGTTCGGCGGCAATAAAGGCTTCCAGATGATGTTCGCTGATCTGCGGCTGTTGCTGTTCATGTTGCATATGTTCCTGCGCCTGACCGTACGGATCCTGTGCGTTTGCATTGTTCGGCAAAGCTGTGGCGGATACGGCAACAAAAGCCGCAACGGCAGCAGTAAGACCGGTGATTTTGACTGTTTTCAGCATAATGTAAACTCCTTAACTTGGTTTTGTGTTTTATTGTACCGGAGGGTTTTAAAAACCGCAGCCGCCTTGCATCCGCCTTAAAAACGCGCTAAAAATGCGGCTTTTGTAAAAGCGGGGACAGGCGGCATCGTTTTAGCCTCCTACCCCTTAAGACAGGCGGGAGAGAAAAAAGTTCCAAAAAAAATAAAAAAAATTTTTTAAAAAGAAAAATGGAACTTTTTATGCGGTCGGCCTGTCCTAATAGGTAAGATGAAGATAAGTCGGAGACATGCGGTAATGCGGAATACAGACGACGAATACACGGAAGTCCGGCAGATGATTGCGCGGGAAATCCCTGCCCTCAGACGTTATGCGCATCTTTTGCTGCCCCGCGCAGGGCAGGACCGCAAGGACGATCTTGTGCAGGATACGCTGGAGCGCGCTTTGAAAAAACGGCATCTCTGGCGGCGCGAAGGCGCAATCCGCAGCTGGCTGTACCGTGTGCAGTATTCGGTGTTTTTAAACAAACACTATAAGACGCATCTGCGCGAAGTTTCCTCGGAAAATCCCGCGGATATCCCGTCTGCAGCTATGCCGCCGGGGCAGGAAAAAAACATGGAGCTGCAGCGCGTGATGGAGGCAGTGAAAAATATGCCGCCGCGACGGCGCGAGGTGCTGCTGCTGATTGCGGTCGAGGGATTGTCTTATGATCAGGCGGCGGCGGTGATGGATATTCCGGTCGGCACGGTGCGTTCGCGCCTGTCGCGCGCGCGGGAGGAACTGCGGGCCGAGATGCAAAAAAACACCGGCGTAACGGTCGATCCCGGAGATCTGACCGAAACACCGGAGAGTTATAAAAGACATAAGGATATTGACAATGTATAAAAAAGACAGCGATACGGATAAGAGCCCAAGCAATATTCATATTTTTGACGGCATCGGCGAAGCCGATCTGCACGCCTATGTTGACGGCCATCTCGATACGGCGCGGCGCAAAGAGGTCGAATATTATCTGCGCCGCAACCCTGATGCGGCGGCACAGATACGTGATTACGCGACATTGAACACATTGCTGCGTGAAGGTTTTGCGGAGGAACTCGCCGCCATTGATGCGCAGGAAACCGTACCGCCGCGCTTTCTTGCGGCGCTGAACCGGCCGCAGCCGCGTTTCCCTGTTTTTGCTGCGCGAGCGGCGGCTTTTGCATTTCTGTGTCTGGCGGCTGCAGGCGGCGGCTGGATGGCGGCCAAACACGGCGCAGCTCCTTCTGAAAATCAATTGCAGGAAGCGGCGCTGCATAGCGTATCCGCTCCCGAAACGGAAACAGCGGTTGCGCCTTTGCCGGATTTCAACCCTTATCCCGTGCCTGTACCTGTTGTTCCCGATTACGTTCCCGCTATACAGCAACCCGCCGTACAGACTGCACCGTCTTTGCCTGTTCCGTCGACGGAATATCAGGGCGGCGAGGCGGATATAATCCGTCCGCTTCCCGATCCGGCGGGTACGGCGCATGATGCCGATGCGATGCCGCCGGCTTCACAGTCCGGCCAGACAGAGACCGAGACATTGTCTTTTTAGGGAACCCCCGACCTTATCTGTAATCTTTTTCTTCGGAAAAAACGCGGTGCACCTCTTGCAAAAATATTAATATTATGTTAATGTTTTTCTGTTTTTAAACGGATTCGCATGAAGGGTGTATAAAATGGCGGAAACAGCAGATAAAGTGCCGGAAAACGGCACAAATGACACAAACGGCACAACAGTAAAATCAAAAATTCTTTCGGCGGCATTCAATATCGCGGCGGGTGCGGTAGCGGCGTTTACGGCAAAAACCGTAGCGGCGGCCGTTTTCGCAACCTGTCTTCCCGCCGTCGGTACGATTGCCGTGACTTCGGTCGCGGTCGGCGCGGCTGTGGCGACGACATCATGGTATCTGAAAAAACGCAAGGCAGAAAAACAGGGGTTTGCCGCACCGGATTTCTGGAGCAAGGACACAGGTAAAACCTTTTTGCTGTCCACCGCCCTTGCGGGAGTCGGCGGCGCGCTTTTCGCCTATTTCAGCGGTGCTTTCGATTCTTGCGTGACCGCAACACCGGAGCCGTCCTCCATTCCCGATAATTCTTCTGTCAGCGATCCGGCCGATTCTCTTGTTCCGCCCGTAGAGCCGCAGATACCGGAAACGGCGGATGTGCCGGAACCCGCATCCGAACCCGAACCCGAACCCGAACCCGAAATTGAGCCCGCGCCGGAAGCTGTCCCCGATCCGGATCCGGATGCGGATGCGGCAGAAGCGGCGGCTATCGAACCCGAAGCAGGAGCGGCAGCGCCGTTTGCCTGCGGCGATGTTACGGCGGCGTTTAATGCATGGGCAGCAGCCGGCGGCGAGGTGTCCGCCCGCGTGGCCGAATCACTGGTGCGTGCCGAAGCCGGTAGCGCACAGGGCGTAAAGGATCTCGGATTTTTCCTGTTCAACGGCTTTGACGGGGTGGAGCAAAACCGCGAATTGGCCGTGAAATTCTTTGAATGTGCCGCACAACAGGGCAATGTACAGGCGCAGGTCGATCTGGCCTATGCGCAGTATCACGGTCTGGGCACTGAGGCACAGCCCGAAGCGGCACTGTCAGCGATGCAGGATATCGGCTCGCGCAAGGCGGAATGGTTTGTTCAGCAATGGACGGGGAATAGGGGTTCCGCAACAATTTAACCACTCTTTAATATATTTTGTGAACAGATGCCGGAGGCAGATGTCGCAAAACTGCGAGAAACAAACATGAGTATATTATATTAGGGTCCAGACTCATTGCTCAAATCCAATAACATAGAAGTGCTGCAATACAAATAGCGGCCATAAAGTTTCTGGCGAGTTTATCGTATCTGGTGGCGACACGCCGGAAATCCTTTAATCT
>SKHU01000025.1 GCA_007116755.1 Alphaproteobacteria bacterium | reverse complement strand
CATCGATGATCTTTTCCGCCATACGACGGCTGGATTTACGCACCGCATCAATGACGCGCATATTTTCTTCCAGAATCTTTGAAAATTCCAGACGCATCTGCACGATTTTTTCTTTTTCGCTGTCGGGCAATGCGCGAATTTCTTCCTTGCGGGCGGAAAGGTTCTGCACGCGGCGCTGATAGCGTTCTGCCAGATTGCGCTTTTGCTCCTGCATCTGTTTGGCCGCTTCGTATTCTCCGCCGCGCAGCGCCGCGGTTTCCTTTTGCAGCACGACACCGAAATCCCGCATCAAAACCGCCATTTCGTTGATTTCAACGGCCAGATTTTTATTGTTTTTTTCCTGCTGCGTCATTTTTCCACCCCTTCCTCCTGCGGCGGCGGCAGCATCTCATTCTGCGCCTGCACGGAAATCATATAATCTTTGACCGCATCAGCGATACCGATTCCGCCGCCTGCGGCAACCTGCCGCCCGTATTCATTGATCAAAAGGCTGCGATAGACCTCCTCGGCATGACCGCCGCCGAACGGCGCGGCGGTTTCCAGACCGTCAAACATCGGCGCAAGCATCTGTGCCAGAAACACGGCCTCGAATTCTTTGGCTGTCTCTTCAATTTCCGCAATATTCTTCGGCGCGCCGCGTCCGGCCGCATTGTGCAGAGGCGCAGCCTGAAACTGTATCAGCGCATTTTGAAATCCTGCCGCACTCTGTTCCATTTTCTTCTCCTCTACATGACCTCTATATCGGCCTGCAACGCACCGGCCGCTTTGATCGATTGCAGGATGGTGATAATATCGCGCGGCCCGATGCCGAGCGCGTTCAAACTCTGCACCAGCTCCTGCAGGGTTACGCCTTCTTCCATCACGGCCAGACGTTTCTGACGGTCGTCATCCACACGCAGCGCCGTGCGCGGTACAACTGCCGTATCGCCCTCACCGAAAGGCTGCGGCTGCGAGACCTGCGGCGATTCCGCAATGCTGATCGTCAGATTGCCCTGCGCGATGGCCACGGTGCTGATGCGCACATCCCGCCCCATGACAATCACGCCGGAACGCTCGTCGATGACCACGCGTGCGATTTGATCGGGCACGACACGCAAATTTTCAATATCGGTAATCAGATTGACCAGCCCGCCGCGATAGCCGGACGGTTTTGTCAGACGCACGATCGAGCCGTTCTCCGCAAAGGCGGCTGCCGTGCCGAGACGTTCGTTGATCGCTCCCGCAATACGGCGCGCCGTCGTGAAATCGGGGTTACGCAGCGCCAGGCGCACATCTTCCAGATCTTCCAGACGGAAATCGATCTCCCGTTCCACAATCGCGCCGGAGGCCACGCGACCCGCGGTCGGAATATTCTGTGTCACGCTGGCCGCATCACCGCCTGCGGCAAAACCTGCCACCGCCACCGGCCCTTGCGCCACCGCATAAACTTCGGCATCTGCGCCCAAAAGCGGCGTGACCAGCAATGTGCCGCCCTGCAGGCTTTTCGCATCGCCCAGCGCCGAGATCGACACGTCAATCCGCGAGCCCTGCGCGGCAAAAGGCGGCAATGTTGCCGTCACCATCACAGCGGCGATGTTCTTTGTGTTCAGATTGGCATTACGGATATTGACACCGAGCCGCTCCAGCATACCGATCAGGCTCTGCTCGGTAAAAGGCGAGTTGCGCAGGCTGTCGCCCGTGCCGTTCAGCCCGACGACCAGCCCGTAGCCGACCAGCATATTGTCGCGCACGCCTTCAAATTCAACGATGTCCTTGATTCGCGTTGCCCCGGCCTGTTGCGGGAAAGCCGCAAGGCAGAACACGGCAAAAATTGCCGCAACAGCCGCATGGCGCGTAATTTTTTTTAAAATTTTTCCCATCATCTCTCTCATTAAACCTTTTTTGTTTTTGGGACAGACAAATGCCGCCTCTTCCCCTTAATTAAAGCAAATTCTGTGCCAGTTTTGACAAAATATCGGTTTTTCCTGTCTTGGTTTTGCCTCCCCGCAGCGCTATACTTGGCAAAGAAAGGGAAATACATCATGAAAATCGAAGGTCCGCGAAAATCCGGCACGTCCAAAACCGCCAAATCAAAAACCGGCGGAAAAGACAGTGCCGGTTTTGACGCGCTGGTCAAACAGGCCACGGAAAGCGGCGACATAAAAAACGCGGCAGCAGTCAAATCCGTTCCGGCCATGCCGGTTGCCATTGATGCTTTCGAAGAAAAAACGCCGGAGGATCAGGCGCGGGAGCAGGCCGATGTGCTGCTAGACCATCTCGACCGGCTGCGTATGGGAATTATTGCAGACGGCGTATCCGAAAAATCCCTGCACCGGATCGCCGCCACCGTTGCAAAACAGCGCTCTGCCGCTCTTGATCCGGCATTGAAAAGCATATTGGACGAGATCGAGCTGCGCGCCCGTGTGGAGCTGGCAAAATTTGAAAAGAGATGAATTTTGAAAGGATTTCTTCTTGCCTTCATGTCTTCCTGCTCTAAAATAGCGAAAGAAAATACAACAAAAAGGGTGAAAACCAGATGGTACGCAATACGCCTTTAAGTGAAAGCCGGTTTTATATGTGGCGCACGCTGGTCGCGCTTGTCCATGCCGATCACAAAGTCATGGATGAGGAGCGCGAGTTTTTTCTGGGGCGGTTTAATTCCATTCCGTTTACGGAAGAACAGGAAAATATTCTAAAAGAAGATCTTGATACGCCGCAGGAGATCAGCGAGCTTTACGCAAAAATCGATTGCAAGGAGGATCGCGCAACACTGGTTTATTTTGCGCGGCTGCTTTTCTGGTGCGACGGCGAGTTTCACGCGCAGGAGGAGGAAATCCTCAAACATCTGAAGGAAAAAACCATCAGCAAGCTGGATCTGGAAAACGTCATGGCCGAAGTCAATGACGAGGTGCGCCGCACGATGAATGAATATGATATCGAAATGGAAAGCAGCGGCCGCGGCGGGAAAAGCGGGTTTTTCTCAGCTCTTTTCTTTGCGCTCAGCAGCGGTTTCTGGCCGTTTAGAAAAGTGCGTGATTTGTTTTAAGCTTTTTTTCTTCAAATATCCGTCAGGGCACGACCGGAATAGACGGTGAAGGTCGAAGATCAAGTTCCCTGTCCATTCTCTGCCCTTCAGCAGCATTGAACGTCATGGATGCCCGTGCCTGCAGGAGCATATTGATCTGCTCTTCCAATTCGGAAATATCTTCCAGCAAGATCGCAATCAGCGCCTCGTTGACAAGTTGATCCTGCCGTAACGCACCCAGATCAGTGTTGGTCTTCAGCAATGTATCAAGATTCATAAAGTACTCTTTCGAGCGCGCCAGCAACGCCTCGTTATAACTCGGCCATTCATGCTGCTGATCCGTCGGAATACCGGCAGCCGTGCGCATGGCCTGAACAGAATCTCTATAACCGCTGTCGCGTACGGCGGCACGGCGCGCGATAATTCCGGCTACCGGCTCGACCACAACCTGACGCAATGTTGTATAGTGATTTCTACGACGAATCTGCTGACGATATTGTGTTGTACCCTCCCCGGCAATACTCATCGGCTCGGCTACACTGCTATCAACCAGATTCTTCAAGATTGCTTCCGCTGCTATACGTTCGTTTTCATTGTGAAGATCGATGGTATCACGAAAAAGGAAACGTTCAACACTGACATCCGCCCCGCGCAAATCCGGATCCGTTGCATCGCCCGGCGTTCCGGCATGCCCCGTACATCCAAGTGTCACACCAAGATTTTCGTCCTCATTGGCAAAAATATTGCAGTAATGCTCCCACGCTGTGCGGTGGTAAACGCGAAGCCCTTCTTCAGCTCCCGAACCGGCCGCTCCCAGCGAACGGTTGGCGGACTCCTGCAAAATCGCTGTTTTTGTAGCACGTGCTGCCTGCAATCCGCGTCCCAGATCAGGGCTGACAGAAGCCATGGCACAGGTGTTCTCGCTCGGCGCATAGTTACGCATGGCTGTCATCTGTTGATCTTGCAAAAGCCCCTGCGTTCTGATCTGATTGGCCGCATCCTCGCCCTGCAAAAGAGACAGCGTCTGATCAAGAATTGCCACATTCCATTGCGTGGTCATGTCGCGCATATCCGGCAGGAACACATCCTGCGCCCAGTCACCGATAAACGCAGCAAACTGCTCGCCACCCTGATCCGCATAACCCAGACCCAACTGGTCGAAGGTCAGATCACAGGGGTCAATACCGCCGGTCAAAAAGCTCATAAACCCACTCCAAAAACTGCTACTATCGCACAAACTGGGCAGAAGACCCGATCCGGGTCCGGTCATACAGCCCGGGCCGGTACATGTTCCGGGGTCGAAAGGATCCGGCTCATCAATACACCCGACCACAGAAGCTTCACAGTCTCCCGGAGGCGTTGCATCCATCACGGCCTGCATATCCAGACAGTTAAACGTGCCATCGGCATTATACTGGCGCGCAACATAACCGGCCGGGCAACCGATATCATAAGCAGGCCAGCACGGTGTACCGTCCGGCGGGTCGGGGCATATCATCTCTGGCATCACGATATCACCCGGAAATATCGTTTCCGTCGGGGTAGAAGGCCCCCATGCAGTACAAGTAGCATCTTCGCAATTTTCTGTCGCACAGTTACAGGGAACCGGCCCCCAATTTATACAATTGCCGAAACCGTCCCACTGGATACAGCCCGTCTGCGTACAAAACTGATCCACACAAGGCTGGAGACCCTGCGGTATTAACGGACGTTGCACACCGCCGCTGATAACCATCGTGTTGGGCGGCCACATATAGGCGCGGTTATCCGGAAGAAATACGATCGGATCGACTGGAACGCCGAAACCGTATTGGTTCACCCCGCAGGGAAAATACGTTGACAACACCGGATCCCAGCAACTCGACCGTTCCAGACCGAAGGGGCTGGAGTTTTGCGGTGCAATAATCGACGGCCGGTTGACATATCCGGGGCATGGTGTCACAAGCGGGTTGCCGCAACCCGAAGTGTTGGACGGTTGAGAACGCCATCCAAATCCGTACCCCCCAAAAATGGGAAAAGCCCCCTGACAGTAACCGCCGTCGGGCGTACAGGGAACCCAGCCGTGTCCCGGTGCAACATCAACCCCATAAGAATTAAACGGAGTGGTATAGTCGCCACCGATCGGTGCCATCGGAGACAAAACAGAACCAACACTCCATGATGTACAAAATGGCGGATCCATACAAGTCGGTACCAGCGATTGGTCACCGACGGGAATCCGCGGCACATTCACCGCATCCAGATTCGAACCCTGCGGCGGAGCCGTCGAGCCGGGCGGGAAAATCGCCGAACCGGCCGGCACGGAAATACATTGCGGTGTCGGCGAACCCGTATAATATCCATCACAAACCATAGTCTGCTGCGCGGCGGCGGGCTGCGCAAATACAAATACCGACAGAAAAAACGAAAAGATTGCGACCAACGAAAAAAACGGCGCGGATTTTCTAAAAAAATCCGCTCCGGAAGATGTCCGGTTATATAACTGATTCTCTTGTTCCATCCGGCAAAGCACTAATTTATTGAGCCACAACCCTATCTCTCCATTATATCATAAAAAAAAACACCTGTGTTTAAAATACCGAAAATTTTATGCGTTTTTCAGGTTTGCATGTCGGTTGAACTACCGGAAGCAGGCTTTTCCTGCGTCGCCGGCGGCGCAGACGCTTCAGTTGTTTTGTTCTCCTTTTCCTGTATTTTTGCACCTTCTTCGACTTTTTCCGCCGTAGCGGTGCTTTTCAGAAGGCCGGAGGCGATATTACGGTTAATTTCAATCAAGGCATTAAATTTCTGCGGCGCAGGGTCGGCCAGCAATTCAATCGTACGCTTGAAAATAAAGACAGCCAGCGAGGCGATATTGTTTTTAATCTCCTGCGGCAATTCGTGGTCTTCATTCCCTGCTTCGGTTGAAAACACCGTCCAGAGCTTCCGGTTATAGGACAACGCCTCTTCCATTTCCAGCAGAGGAACATCCTCCCCCGCCACATAACGTTTTTTCAAACTTTCCAGCTTATGTGCCGCCTTGATCAAAAGCTGCCCTTCCAAAGAGCGCTGTTCTGTCGTGGCGGCTTTAACGCTGCCGCCGTAGACATTGGTCGCATGTGTATAAGGATTGTTGTTAGGCGACATTGGCCAGAAGTTCCCTTTCGTGTTCAATCAATTCCCGCGCTTTTTTCAGCGCGTTGTAATATTTTTCCTGCATCAGCATATCGTTGATCTGCATAAAGAAAATTGCCGTTGTCGGCGCGGCGTTCTGTATTTCCCCGACCAGATCAAAATAATCCTTGTGCATGTCCTCCGGCTTGTCTGACAGATACATCAGTTGCAAAAACAGATAGATTTTTTTGCACGGCGTATCCGCTTCGGATTCGCGCATAATGTCCTTTTCCCGCAAAATCGGCGCAACACCTTCGATATGCAGGCGCGTGCGGGTTTTATCATTTGTAATCAAAGCGGAACCGATGATGACACGTTCGGAGGGTTTTAAATCAATGATCAGAGCCATGAGCTTCTCTCCCGGCGTAAAAGTTGAACATTTCCGGAGAAAATTCTAATCTCCGACTTGCTTCCAGTATGACACGGAAAAGTAAAGGAAGGCTAAATATTTCTGCGCTGCGCCGCACAATTCCTGCGAAGCTCAGGTCAGTTGGATGCAAAATGGAACGCATCCGGTGCGGGATCGATTACCCGGGGGCCGTCGCGCGTAATTTCCAGCACGGCCAGACCGCGTTCGACCAGATTGTCGCGGCGGAAACGGAAAATTCCGTCAATACCGGCAAATCCGGATTGCGTCACCAGACGGTTGCGGGCGTAAGGATGGCCGTAACCGTCATGCGTCTTGGCCAGAACAACGGCCAGCGCCATGGAATCATAGGCCAGCGAGGCCAGTCTTTCCGGCGCACGTCTGAAATTTTCCCTGTATCTGTCTTCAAAATCTTTACGCAGCGCCGGATCGGAGGCGGCAAACCATGCGCCGTGCAGGGTTTGTTCGCCGGCAAGCGACGGATCGTCCCAAAGCCCTGTTCCCAAAAAGCGCACGCGCCGCTGTCCGGCATTGTAATAGCTGAACATATTGGCCACAGTCTGCAACGCTTGCCCGCCGACGGGCACCACAACGCTGTCGATCGAGAAATTTTCCGCTGCGCCGCGCCGCGGGGCGGGCGCTTCAAGAAACTCCTGCACGACATGATGTAATTCCGGTTCGGTCGGAGAAAAATTGCCGATTTTTCCGACATTCATCCGGTGCTGCTGCAGACTGTAATGCAGCGTCCGCATAACGATCGTGCCGTAATCGCCGTGCGGACCGAAAAACCCGATATCGCGGTAACCGCGATGCACGGCGTAATTGACGATGCGGATGACCTGCGAGAATGGCAGAAAACCCATTACATAGGTATTGCTGCCCGCCGCCGTCCAATCCGTTGTATAGGCAATCACCGGCGTACGCGATGCGGCGGCAACAGCGCTGACCGCCTTCACAGATTCGGAAAAGACCGGCCCCAATATCAGCTGTGCACCTTCATCCAGTGCCTGCAATGCGGCCTGCTGCGCGCCGTCCGGCGTGCCTTTCGTATCTTTGGGCAAAAGTCTGACCGCCTGACTGTCCAGATCGAACAGCGCCATCTGCGCGGCTTGCATCATGGATTGTCCAAGACGGCTGTGCTGGCCGGAGAGCGGCAACAGCAATGCCACTGTCACTTCGCCCGGCTGTGCGGCCGGCGGGGCGGTACGGTCACGGCGTATGGCGGAAAATTCCGGCGTGCCCGACGGGGGTTTCAAGACCTCCTGCGACACGCCACCGCGGTGGTACTGCATTTCATCTTCCGCATCAGGGCCGGCGCGGTGGTAATAGACCTCCAGCCCGCGGCGCGTTTCGGCAGTGCGCCAGTCCATTTCCGGCGGGGCAACATCGGCGGCCTCGCGCGGCGCATCACGATCGGTCGTCGGATAAGGGAAAGACCACGGCGAGGAATACGGTGCCGTCGTCTGGCAACCGGCCAGAAAAACCAAGACCGGCAAAACCAGCATCAGGAAAAAGACCCGTTTGAGAACTTGACACTCCGGCAGATGTTGCATAATGATAATACCTTGAAAATAAAACAAAGATGGCCGATTATACCCGGCCGGACACCGCACAGGGAATCGCCCCCATGAATCAGCTTCCCCCCATTTTTACACCAAATTCCGATGCTTTGCCAGAGCCGGGGCTGTATATTGTCGCCACACCGATCGGAAATCTGCGTGACATCACGCTGCGCGCGCTGGATATTCTCTCCGCCGCCGATCTGATCGCCTGCGAGGATACGCGCGTGACCGCAAAGCTGAAAAGCGCCTACGGGCTGAAAGCACCGCTTTATTCCTATCACGACCATAATGAGGAACAGGCGGCGGCAAAGCTGCTCGGTATTCTGCAGCAGGGCGAAAAAACCGTGGCGCTGGT
>SKHU01000141.1 GCA_007116755.1 Alphaproteobacteria bacterium | reverse complement strand
TCGTGCCTCCCCTTCCGTGATTGACGGCAAATGGGGCGTGGTGCGCGATATGCCGCAATCCGTACCGGTGCAGCATTTCACGCCGCGCAACAGCCGCGATTTTCAGGGAGAAAAACAATTCGATGTGCCGCCGCATGCGCTGCGCATCCGTTTTGCCAATCGCGACAAACTCTGGCAGCAGGATGAAATACTGGTTTATGACGACGGGTATGATGCGGCGACGGCCACGCGGTTTGAAACGCTGGAGCTGCCCGGCATCACCGATCCCGCGCAGATCTGGCGTGACGGGCGCTATCATATCGCGACGGCGCGGCTTCGGCCGGAGAAATACAGTTTTACTGTTGATATCGAACATATTGTCTGTACGCGCGGCGATCTGATCCGCCTGACGCATGACGTGCCGCTGTTCGGCCTGCACAGCGCCCGCGTAAAAGAGATTGCATGGGAGAACGGTTCTGCTGTTGCTGTGACGCTGGATGCGGAAGTTGAAATCGAGGACGGCAAAAATTATTCCCTGCGTTTCAGAAAATCCGCCGGCGAAACGCTTGTCGCCGCAGTGACGGCGCAAAGCGGCACGGTTAAAACGCTATACTTGCAAACGCCGCTTGCACAGCAGGACGCGCCGCAGCCGGGCGATCTTTCCATGTTCGGCGAAACGGGGCAGGACAGTGCGGAGATGATCGTACAGGCGATCCGCCCCGGTGCGGATTTTACCGCGCGGATAATCTGCGTCGATGCCGCGCCGGAGGTGCATCAGGCCGATCAGGGCGAAATCCCCGCATTCGACGCACAGATCAGCGTGCCGCCGGAACTGCGCCGCCCGCCGCCGCCGAAAATCCTTTCGGTGCAATCGGGACCGGAGGTGCTGCTGGCTGAAGACGGCGGATTTACGCCGCGTATTGTTGTGCATTTCGCGCCGCCGCCTGCGGAGGAAGAACTGGAACTGCGCGTCGATATACGCGCGGTGGAGGATGAGTTTTTCCAAAAAGCCTCCTTCGCACAGATTGCGCCGCATGCGGTGTCGATCACGGGTGTGAAGACCGGCGGCATTTATGATCTGCGGTTTTTCTATCTGCGCCGCCGCGGCTGGTCATCGCAGGAAACGCTGCTGCCCAATTATTTTGTAACAGGCACAGGCGGGCCGCCGCGCGATGTGGAAAATTTCCGTTTGAATATCCATGCGCACAGCGCTTATCTGTCATGGAACCCTTCCCCCGCACCCAATCTGTCGCATTACGTGCTGCGCTTTGCGCCGGGCACGGCAGCGACGGGATGGGAGGAGTCGGTGGATATGCTGCCTTCTATCGGCAAGGGCACGAATTCGGTGTCCGTGCCGGCGCTGGCGGGAACCTATCTGATCAAAGCCGTCGATCTGGACGGGCGGATGAGCGAAAATCCGTCGAAAATTCTGTCCGGCGCGGCGGGGCTTTCCGGATATAATGCCGTTGCCGTGCTGGATGAAGCGCCGGATTTTGCGGGAGAGAAAAACCGTATGGCGACCATCGGCGGCGTTTTACGCCTTGCCGGAGATGACAGTATCGACGATTGGGACGCGATTGATACGGTGCAGCGTTTCGATATCGGTCTGTCCGGACTGGCGGAAAGCGGGACATACGGTTTCGGCGGGGCGTTCGATCTGGGGGCGGTTTATAGCTCGACGCTTTCGGCGGAAATGGATATCGCCGTTCTGGATTTGTCGCATGCTGTTGATGAATGGGCAAATGTCGATCTGCGCCCGAAATGGGACAGCGCAGCGGCGGGCGGAAGTGTCTGGGATGTCCGGCTGGAGCTGCGCACAACCGAAGATGACCCGCAGGAGGCGGAAGCGGAATGGTCGGACTGGACGGATTTCCTGATCGGCGATTATACGGCGCGCGGTTTTGATTTCCGTCTTGTTGTGGAAAGCGCCGATGCGTTTGTGACGCCGGTCCTCTCGGCGCTGCGCGTGAAAATCGACATGCCCGACCGCGTGGACGGGGCGGAGGATATTCTCTCCGACGCTGCAGGCTCTACGGTCTTGTTCACCAAAATTTTCCGCAATATTCCGGCTGTCGCCGTTGCCGGACACGATATGCAGACCGGAGATTATTTCGCGGTGGAGCATGTCACTTCGGCGGGATTCGATATCCGGTTTTTCAATGCGGCAGGGGAGGGGATTGTGCGCCGTTTTAACTATGTAGCCAAAGGATACGGCATTCAACAGTAACGTTTTTATTTTATTTCAACAGGGAGCAAAACAGATGACGCAATCCAATCCGGTGATCGGCGCCGATAAAAGCGGCTTGCAATACCGCAATGAAGATAATGAGGGCAAACGTGCGCTGCTGACGCATCACAAAGGGGTGACGCCGCCTTCTTATGCGGAGGCGGGCACGTTGTGGCTGGATGACAGTGCAGCGCCGTGGCTGTTGAAATGGTATGACGGTACGGGCTGGATCGTGCAGGGCAGCCTGAATGCCGCAACAGAGGAGTTTACGCCCTTTATCGGCGGCGCGGCGCTGGGCGATGCGTCGGAAAGCGTGCGGGGGCTTGTACGCCGCGCCAGCGATGCCGAAGCAGAGGCGGGAGAAAATACAGAAAAATTTGTCACGCCCGCGCAGCTTGCGGCCTATGGCGGCGGCGGCGATTTTCTGGAGAATGTCAGTCAGGGGGATCTGAATACCGCGACCGGAGATATTTCCGGAGCGGTCAGCACAACCGGCAGTCTCATCGGTACGCTGCCCGGCGGAGAATACGGTTTCAGCTATAACCTGATCGGCGCGGGCGGAATTGAGTTCCGCTCCCAAATCGCAACGAATATCGCAAGTCAGACGGCAATGGTTTTCGCGCTGAAAACTTCCGGTACGGGAGGGACGACAGTGACGGCGCGACAACGCTATGTGACGGCATCCCCGCCTTTTGATATGGGGGACGGCCCCGTGCGCGGTTTTCTGTTTTTAAAACTGGATGCGGCAGGCAATATTCTCGGCCATTATCTGGCCGATGTGCCGCCCTGGGGGTATAACGGCCCGACTTCGATCCGCGCCGATAAAATAGACCGAAAAAGCGGCAAAAAATACCGAAAAATTCTTAAACCCCGCACGATGAAAGAATATATGGACGGCGCAACGCCGGAATACATCCATGAGGAAATCACGCAGGAAATTAAAAACGCCGATATGTCGCTGATTCCGCATCCTTTCGTTTTGCAGGACGGCGAAACGGCGGTGCTGGCCGATCCGATGGACGGGCGGATTGAAAAGCTGCTGCAGTTGCAGAATGCGGGGGAGAATCTCACGGAGGCGCTGCAGGGCGGTTATTTCCGCCCCGATAACGAGGCACTCGCCCGCAAAGGCCCGCCGGGTGTAATGCAGGTTGCACTGAAAACGTCTTAGATCAATCAAAGGATCAATCATGGAAGATCAAACACCGTCTTTGCTGCCGGCGGTGCTGGCGGCTTTGCTGGCCGGTCTCGGCACGCTGCTGGCTTCGGAGGAAAAACTGACATGGCGCATCGTGCTGGGGCGGGCGCTGAGCTCGGCCGCGCTTGGCGCGGCGGCGGGGGTGGTGCTGCTGTGGTTTCCGCATGCGCCGACGGCGGCGCTGGTCGGTCTGGCGGCGGCGCTGGCCAGTCTGGGCACTAGCGGGTTGGAAAAACTTTTACAAACTTTTTTGAAAAAATAACAGGAGGACAAGATGAATAATCCGAATTTGCCGCGCGGTATCCGCAACAACAATCCGGGGAATATCCGCCGCGGCGCATCCGACTGGCAGGGCATGCGCGAAAACGGTTTTGATCCCGAATTTATCGAATTTACCGATGCCGTTTGGGGTGTGCGGGCTTTGATGAAACTGCTGCTGACCTATTACGGCAAATACGGGCTGGATACGGTACACAGCATCGTCAACCGCTGGGCGCCGCCGCATGAAAACGCCACCGACCATTATGCGGGACATGTCGCGCGGATTTTGGGGGTCGAGCGTTATGATGCGCTGAATGTGCCGGAGATGCTCGTGCCGCTGGCCAAAGCGATTGTGCGGCATGAAAACGGTCATCCGCCGCGCAGGATGGAATATCCGCCCTTCTGGTATGAGGAGGCGGTTTACGAAAAAGCGCGGCGTCTGGCGCTGGGCATCGCCGATAAAAGCGAAGCACCGCCCGATCAAAACTTTTTTTTTCCGCTTTACGAGGCAAAATCACAGAATTTATCCGCAACCTTTTTTTAAGTTAAGGAGATAAGAACATGCTGAAAAAACTTTTGAAATTTATTGCCGCGCGGATCAGGGAACGTTCGACATGGCTGGGGCTGGTTTCGCTGGCCGCAGCGCTGGGGCTGGCGCTGTCGCCCGAACAGAAAGAGGCGATTGTCAGCGCAGGTATGGCGCTGGCCGGTCTGATCGCCGCTTTGACCAAAGACACGGACAAGGAGACGTGATGCGATGGGCTGGTTTTATGCTGTTATTGCGGCAGGTGTTTTCGGGCTGCTTGTTTATGCGGGTTTTCGTGCGGCGTATCGTGCCGGCGAAGAAAAACAGCGTGCTGAAAACGAAACACAAAAACGCGATGCGGCATTGCGGGCGGGTCATGTGCGCGACCGCCTGCGCCGCGATGCTGATTTTGCCCGCCGGGTGCGGCAGCGCTTCACGCGGCGGTGATTTCTGCCTTTTGTATCAGCCGGTCTATTTGCATGAAAGCGATACGGAAGACACCAAAATCCAGATTGACGGCAACAATGCCGTCTGGCTGGAATTTTGTGAAAAATGAAAGATCAGGCGACCTGACGCAATTTGACTTTTGCGGGTTTTTGCGCCGGAATGACCTGTTGTAGCGCTGCGGCCAGCGCGTGCATATCCGCATCCGTATGGAAGGGCGAGGGGGTCAGGCGCAGGCGTTCCGTGCCGCGCGGTACGGTCGGATAATTGATCGGCTGCACGTAAATATCGAATTGTTCCAGCAATTTGTCACTGGCCTGTTTGCACAGGCGCGGATCGCCGATCATCACCGGAACGATATGCGTTGCCGACGGCATCACGGGCAATCCGGCTTCCGTCAAAATGCGTTTCAGCGTTGCGGCACGCGCCTGATGTTTTTTGCGCAGCTCTGTGCCGTTGTTTTTCAAATGGCGCACACTGGCCAAAGCACCGCTGAGCACCGCCGGCGGCAGCGCTGTTGTAAAAATAAATCCGGGCGCGTAGGAGCGCACAACATCGACCACAGCTTGCGTTCCGGAGATATATCCCCCCATCAGGCCAAAAGCCTTGCCCAGCGTGCCCTCGATCACATCCAGACGGGGCATCAAGCCCTCCCGCTCGGCGATTCCGCCGCCGCGTTTTCCGTACATGCCCACGGCATGGACTTCATCCAGATAGGTCATCGCGCCGAATTCCTCGGCAATATCACAGAATTCCGCAATCGGCGCGATATCGCCATCCATTGAATAAACCGATTCAAACGCAATCAGCTTCGGACGGCAGCGCTCGACGGAGGAAATCAAAGACCGCAGATGCCCGACATCATTATGACGGAAAATAAATTTTTCACAGCCGCTCTGCCGGATTCCCTGTATCATCGAGGCGTGGTTCATCTCGTCGGAGAAAATAACGCAATCGGGCAGCAGTTTCGCCAGCGTGCCCAGCGCCGATTCATTGGAGACGTAGCCGGAGGAAAACAGCAACGCCGCTTCTTTGCGGTGCAGATCTGCCAGTTCCTTTTCCAGCAGAATATGATGGTTGGTGGTGCCTGAAATATTGCGCGTACCGCCCGCACCCGCACCGTTATTTTTGACCGTATCACAGACGGCGGCGATCACGTCGGGGTGATGCCCCATGCCGAGATAATCATTGCTGCACCAGACGGTAATTTCCTTTTCCATGCCGTTTTCGCCGCGAAACAGCGCCTTCGGATAACGGCCGACAATGCGTTCGATATTGGCAAAAACGCGGTAGCGCCCTTCTTTGTGGAGGTCGTCAAGACGCGCCTGAAAAAAATGGTTGTAATAGGCTTTGCTGTCGGCCTGTGTCATGGTGCCGCACCTTTTTTTTGATTTTTATATGTTTTGGCCGCTGTTCAATAGCTGAAAAAATAGCTATAGTAAAAATCGGCGGACAAAATTTCTTACCGCGCAATGTATAGAAAAACATCGGGGCATTGCAAGAAAAATCGGTATTTGTAAAATTTGTTCCGTTTGAATAAACTGCTTTGGTATCGTTTGTATTTTTGAAATTTTAAAGATTAGTCCGCCTCTCTATGAAACAGCAACCCCTCTATACGGTAAAACCCGCCTTTATTCCCAAGATCGTTGGTATGCAGGCCGTGCTTTTCGGGTTTGTCGGTGCGTTGGCTTTTACCATTGCCGGCGGTTTTATTCTGATGATTCTGTCGATGGTTCTGGGTTTGCTTGGCAAAATCTCTATCGGTGGAATTTTTTGGTTCTGTTTTATCGTCGGTATTATTCTGCTGCCGATTTTTTACTATGAAATGCGCCGCAAAAACGTCAAAAACACGCGTTTTGATTTTTTTAAAGACCGGCTGAATTTCTGCTATTACTCCGGAAAATTCATGAATAAAAAACAGGGGCGTCTTTATTATGCCGATATTGCCGATGTCGTGCGCAATTCCAGTTTTTTACAAGGGATGGGCAATCTGGAAACAATCGAGCTGCACGCACCGAATACGGCGATTTACGGGTCGGGCCAGAGTTTTATAGGCGTGGCGATTGAAGATATTCCGGCCGGAAAGGGTGTCGGGGAAAAGATCATGGATATTTTCGACGATTTTGTTGCTGAATATCAGAGAACAGCACAGCCGCCTTCGCCGGAAATACGGGAAGAAGAGATCGCGTTGTCAGGGGCGGGAGCCTCCGAAACATCTGCCGAAACCGGCGGAGCAACGGAGGGGGCGGCAGAGGCTGCTGCTGATGACGAAACGGAAGTTCTGTTGAAACGCAAACCGGTCGTGCCGCCGTCTTCTGTTCCTGCGCGTGGACGGGGCGTGGAAGATGATGTTCCGGTCGATAAAGAGGAAGAAGATGATGGAAGGTCTGAAACCGAAGAAGCGCAGGCTCTGGAGCCGGCGATTACAGATGAAAAGCGTCCTTAAGGACGAATACGAGAAAGAAAAAAAAAGTTTGAATATCCGAAACTGCAGGTGAAATCGCAGTTTAATCCTTTTGTCATCGCTTATGCCCATCCGTTCCGCACATTTGTTCTTTTGACCATCCTTTTGTTTCTGTTCCCCGATTTGATGCGGGGTATTTCTTTTGTGACAGGGCTGAAAGGTTTTGCCGCCGGTATTTTGACGGTGATTTTTGTAATTTTTGTCGGCTTTCTTATGCCGATGATCAAAAGTATGATCAATTATCAGGTTGTCGTTTATGAAATTTTTGCCAACCGGATCGAATTCCGGCAAAGCGCCTTTATCCGCGAATATGTGACATTGCATTTCCGCAATATCAAGGAGGTCAGGGTCAAAAGCAACTGGCTCCAGAAAAAACACGGTCTGGGACATATCGAGCTGGGGGTTGTGACGCGGATCGGTGTCAGGGACGGCGGCACGGTTTTGCCGAATATTCCCGATGCGGCGACCGTGGCCGAAAAAATACGCGCATTGATGAAAAGCTATGCGGAAGAAAAGGTAAAAGCGCATACGGATGCATCACCTGTGGACACATTACCGGCGGAGGAGAGACCGCCGGAAGATCTGCCGGAACGCAAAGCCGTTTCCCTGAAAAAAACAAAAGATACTCCGCAGACTGAAGCAAAAAAGGAGCCGTAATAATGAGGAAGTTGACAAACTCTTCCATCGTCATCGCGAGCCGCGATGAGCGGCGTGGCGATCCAGAAAAGCGGTGAAAACTACTGGCGGTTTATGGATTGCCGCGCTCCCTTAAGGTCGCTCGCAATGACAAAATGATAGGGTTTGTCAGCAACCTGAACAATATTTTCTTTAATTACATCGGCAAATCCATATCGGGCGGCAGGCCGAGCTCTTCCATGATTTTTGCGGTTTCCTCGGCAATGGCCTGTTCGGCTTTTTTGCGCGCATCGTTGACGGCGGCGATAATCAGATCCTCCAGAACCTCGACATCATCAGGGTTGACGATGCCCTTTTCCAGCTTCACCGCGCGCAATTCCCCGCGGCCGTTCATGGTGACGGCGACCATGCCTGCACCGGCTTCGCCCGTGACTTCACGTTCCATCGCCTTCTGCTGCATTTCCGTCATTTTTTCTTTCATCATTTGCGCTTTTTGCATCATCTGCGCCAGATTGGTCATTGCTGCATCTCCTCATAGGTTGATTGCTCATTTGCGATATCCGTCACCGCGCCGAGTCGGGCACCGGGGAAAGTCTCGAGTACTGCTTTTACAATAGGGTGTCCGGCGGCATTTTCAAGTTTTTGTTTCCGCATCTGTACATCTTCTTCGGCAAGGCTGAGATGTTCGGGCTTTTTCTGTTCTGCCGGCAGGACGGAAATGATCCAGTTCATACCCGTCCATCCGGAGAGCAGCTGTTTCATTTTGCCCGGAGCCGTACGGTCGGCGGCCGGATCAAGGCATATTTCGATCTTTCC
>SKHU01000140.1 GCA_007116755.1 Alphaproteobacteria bacterium | reverse complement strand
GGCACACATCCGGGCGGCGGCGTTTCCGGTATTCCCGGACGGCTGGCGGCAGAAGAAATTATGAAAGATGCCCGCGTCAGAAAGCACAAGACACAGGCTGCGTAAAACCGTAAACGGTCAATCTTAAGTTGAAATTCTGCCCTTGTTGCTCCATGATGGAAGAGGCGGCGCTTTTCTTCCGGCGCACAACCCACCTTTTTGGATCATCATGGCCGTTTCGGAAAACACACCACAGAAGAAGCAGGATATTCCGGCGGAACAAAGCGGGAAACCGGCGGCGTTGCTGCGTATCCCCGGTACGGATTACAGTATTGACCCGTCCGCGCCGCTGCCGCAATATTCCAAACCGCATGCCCGTGCTTTTCGCGCCGTCAAGCCGGAGAGCGAAAAAAAACTGATCGCATTTCTGACCGGTCGTCCCGTCATGCCGCGCTTCAAGCAATTCCCTGTTTTTAAAAACTTCTATGCCCATAATCTGCAGCAATACTATGAAAGCGGCACGGTGTACTGGCCGGAAGACGAAACCACCTATTACGCCTGTATCTTTGAAGAGCCGCGCGGCATTTCCGCCATGAACCGCGAAACCGGAGAGGTTCGGCTGCAGCTTGGCTACGAAACCGCCGGAAAACCGATTGTTGCGCGTTTTATCGAACCCGCCGTCAATCTGCTGAACGAGTTAAAAAAACACAATGTCACACATGGCGCGCTGAATTTAAACAATATTTATATGCGGAAAGAGAATAACGCCTCCGTGATGTTCGGCGAATGCATGACTGCTCCTCCGGCCTATGAACAGAGTGCCCTGTTCGAGCCGGTCGGGCGCGCGCTTACTGACCCTGTCGCGCGCGGACATGCCACGGAAAAACATGATCTTTACGCGCTCGGCATCTGCACAGCTTTGATTGCACAAGGGAAAAACCCGCTTGCCGGCGCAAAAAGAGGCGAGATCATCGCACGCAAAATTGATCTGGGATCCTTTGCCGCCATCACGGGGAAAGAACGCCTGTCCCCAGGCCTGTCGGAGTTTCTGCGCGCGGTTTTGCATGACGAGTTGTCTTCGCGCTGGTCACTGGAAGATGCCCTGCGCTGGCTGGACGGCAGCCGTATGACCGTCAAACCGGCGCGCGCCGCACCGAAAGCCGCCCGCGCTTTCAGCTTTGGCGAATACAAATACAGCCATTTGCGCAGCCTTGTTATTGCTCTTGCCCGCAATCCGAATATGACCGCACAGACTCTTAAAGACAAAAAACTGCTGGAATGGCTCGGCCGCAATATTTCCGACAAACATATCATCGCCAATTTCGAGCGTCATTTCGGTGCCGATAAAAACCCTGCAGAAAATTACGACAGCTCCGACCTGATGGTGGCTCATGCGACCATTGCGCTGGATCCGGAATCTCCAATCCGCTTTAAAACTGTTTCTGTCATGCCGCACGGCTTCGGTACGGCGCTGGCGCATGCCGTTCTGCATGGCGAGGATATCAAACCTTATTGGGAAATTCTGCAATATCAGCTTTACGCCTACTGGTTCGAAATGCAGTTTATCCATCTGCCCGAAGCCGGCAGCATGACGCATGAAATGGAAAAAGCCCGTGCCTTTCTGAAACAGAAAATGATCGGTCGCGGTTTTGAACGTTGTCTTTATATGCTCTGCAAAGATGCGCATTGCCTCAGCCCGATGATCAAAGATGCCTTCATCAGGAACGGCGCAGATCTTCTTGCCGTTTATGAAGGGCTGGCTGCCAGCGGCAAACTGCCTGCGTTGGACAATTTTTTCGACCGGCATATTATCGCCTTTTTGATCGTTCATGAATCTCAGGTCATCGAACCTTTCGTCAGCATGATCGCCTCTCCGCAGGCCGGCCGCAAACTGACCGGATTGGCGCATTGTTTTGCGGCGATACAGCGTAAGGCGGACGGCAAGGCCGCGCCCCATCTTGTCGCATGGTTCGTGCGCAATATCCGCCCTGCGCTGGATAAAATTCACGACCGGCAATTACGGCAACGCCTGTTTGACCGCGTACAAAAACTCAAAGACGAAACGCATTTTGATTCTCTTCTGGATATTATCGACGATCCCGAAATCCTGCACGAGGATCGCCGAAAATTTCTGGCCGCACGCGCCGAATTCCGCGCATTGCTGCAAGAAAGAGTCGGGTTGCAAAGACAATTATCCGGAAAACAGAATATGGGTATGGGCACCGGACGGCAGGCGGCGATGCTGGTTTCGCTCGCCATGTCCCTGCTGGTGACCGCGCTGACGGTTCTAACACATTTCCACATTCTTTAAACCGGTCAAAAATGTAATAAAACGGAAAAAAGCAGCGATGGCAAAAAAAACACCCCCGAAACAAAGCAGCGGCCTGATACATGCGCTTAGTGTTCTTGCCGCGCTGGCGTTGACCGGTTTTTTCTTTGCCGGCTCTGCCGTGTTTTTGCTGATCTGCCTGATTCCGACATTTATCGCATTCTTTGTCGACCGAAACCTGCCGCGCACACTCGGTGTCACCGTCGGTGCCGCAAATCTGACCGGCGCCGTTCCGCGCTGGCTTGAAGTCGTTGAGGCAAACCATGACCCTGTTTTTGCCCTGAATCTGGCCTTGCAACCGATGACGCTTCTGATGGCTTATGCGGCTGCGGCAATCGGCTGGATTATCTATCTCGCTGCAACCCGCTTTGTCGCACTGGTTGTTGTCAGCAAAGCGGAAATGCGCATCCAGCGCCTGCTGAAACAGGAACAAAACCTGGTCGAGCGCTGGGGGCCGGAGATCAAAAAACAGTAAAAATTAAAGGCTGAATTTTTCGCCGAGATAGACGCGACGGACATCCTTGTGACTGACGATATCCTGTGGCGTTCCCTGCATCAAAACGCGCCCGTCATGCAGAATATAGGCACGATCGACAACATCCAGCGTATCGCGCACATTATGGTCGGTAATCAAAACGCCGATACCGCGGTTCTTCAGATGTTTGACCAATTCACGGATATCGCTGACGGCGATCGGGTCAATACCGGCCAAAGGCTCGTCCAGCAATACGAATTTCGGACGCGAGGCCAGACACCGCGCGATTTCGACACGGCGGCGCTCGCCGCCCGACAGCGCCAGCGCCGGGGTCTGCCGCAAATGTGAAATGGAAAACTCCGCCAGCAGCGATTCCAGTATCTGCTCGCGGCGGTCGGCATCCTCCTCCGTGATCTGGATGATGGAGCGGATATTGTCCTCAACGCTCAAACCGCGAAAAATCGAGGTTTCCTGCGGCAAATATCCTATTCCCATACGGGCGCGGCGATACATCGGCAGATGCGTAATATCCTCGCCATCCAGTGACACCTTGCCGCCATCGGCATTGATCAGGCCGGTGACAATATAAAAACTCGTGGTTTTTCCCGCGCCGTTCGGCCCCAAAAGCCCGACAGCTTCGCCCTGACGGACGTAAAAACTGACATCATGCAGAATACGGCGCTTGCGGTAATATTTGACAATATGCGAAACATCCAGCCCGCTATCGCTTTTGCTGACAAGGCGCGGCTTTTGATGCAGTTCCGTCACCTTTTCCTGTGTCTTCTTATCTGTAATTTTATCGTCTGCCATAGTCCTGCATACTGCCTTGCATTGATCCTGCTGCCGCACCTGTCCGGCGGCAAAACTTTATTATACACTAATTTGACGGCGGTGCGGGATAAAAAATTCCGCGTACGCGCCCGTCTCCACCGCGGGTTTCCGGAACAGCAACGAGCTGGCTGATACCGGTCTTCATATCCATATGGGCCTCTTCGCCGCGCAACACGTTATGCCCCTGCTCGATCCGCACATCCCCCGTCATCACCGCTGTTTCGGTCGCGGCATTATAAACCGCCTTTTGCCCGCGGATTTTCTCACGCTCCGTTGAAAGAACAACATTCCCGTCTGCACGCAGGCGATCCAGTGTCAGTCCGCCTCCTGCTGCGTCCTTGAATTCCGCCGTCAAACGGTCGGCATCCAGAACATGTGTGCCGCGCACCACGCGCGCCGCCCCGACAGCCTCGAATTTCTGCGCATCGCGCGTATATTGCAAAACATCACGCGCCGTAATCGTTTCATCCGGGGTCACGATTCTCAAACCCTCTCCGGTCAGTCGCGCTGTTCCCGATGCAATCTCGTAAACGCCCTCTTCGCCGTAAGCCGTATAGGGGTCGGCCGCCACGCGGACATTGCCCTGCATTTCAATACGGGAAATGCTTGTCGCACCACCTTCGTCGCCGCCGTAATAGGCATACATTACATCGGCATAAATAGCTGTTCCGCCCTGACGCACCTCGACATTGCCACGCGCAATATAACGGCTGCCGGCGCGATCCCATTCCAGCGCCTGTTCGGCCGAGATTTCAACCGGCTGGCGCGCATCATCCCCGCCCTCTTCGGCAAATGCGGATAAGGGAGAAGACAGCGCAAATACGGCACAGAGAAACACCGCCAAAAACCGCAATATGTTTGTATTCTTTTGCATTATTCTCTAACTCTTTAACTACGGCTCCAGAAAAATATCTTTGGTCGGCAAAAACAGCGTCAAGCGTGCCGGCCCGTTAAATATGATCTTGTCTTCACTCGGATCAAACACCATCCCTCCGGCTTCAACGGCACCGGCCGGACCGTGTCCGGAAACAGGCGTTGTGCCGCGCACCATACTTGTTTTCAGGTCAATATGCAAATCCCCCGTATGCATCTCATAACCCGTATCATGGAAAAAACGTACGTTTTCATGCAGAAACAGCTGCATATGATCCTGCATATACACACCGCGCAAACTTTCCACAGCGATCCAGCCGCTATCGGCCAGCAGAATATCGGCCATCGGTTTTTGCAGATTTATGATGTCAGGCATGTCAGGGGAGCGCGATGCCGAATCCGCCGTAATGGTAAAAGGGCGTCCCTTATTGTCCATTCCGCCGTACCGCGCACCGATCATGGCAATCTCGCTCTGCGCCGAAACGGCGGCAAGCGGTTCGGGCGTTCCCCGTGCGGGAGGCTGTGCGGGCGTATCCGCCGTCTGGCTCTGCTGCACCGCACCGCCGACACCGGATACGGCAAGGGAGCGGTCATCTTCACTGGCCGTGAGGTTGTAAACCAGCAATGCGCAAAGCAAAGCTGCAGCCAGAACCAGAACGGTTTTCAGCGTCTTGACCATCGCCGTATGGCGACGTCCCTGCTGAAGCTGTTTCAGGCCTGACGTGCTGTTTCCGGCTGTATGCAGCCAGTCACGGCCGGCATGGTTTTCAGCGGTCATATAACTGCTCAAGAAAATCCTGCTTTTAAACAATCATGCAAATGCAAAATACCGACCGGACGGCCATCACCGTCCACGACAAACAGGCAGGTGATGCGGCGGAAACGCCCTTTTACATCATTCATCACGGCCATTGCCTCGCCGACCAGCGTGTCAGGCAATACGGTTTTCGGCTTTTGCGTCATAATCTCCGCCGCAGTCTTTGTCAAAAGATCGGCGCTGATATGGCGGCGAATATCGCCGTCCGTAATAATACCCGCCAATTTTCCGTCCGCATCGGTCAGACCGACTGCGCCGAAGCCTTTCTCGCTCATCACGGTAAATGTTTCCGGCAACGTCGTGTTCATATCGACAAGGGGGACATCCGTCCCGCCGTGCATAATTTCGGAAACACGCATCAGCTGCTGTCCCAGCTTGCCGCCGGGATGGTAAATTTGAAAATCATCGGCAGAAAAACCGCGGCGCTCCAAAAGTGCGACGGCCAGAGCATCTCCCAGCGCCAGCGCCATTGTTGTCGAAGTTGTCGGCGCCAGACCGTTCGGGCAGGCCTCCGGCAATTCGGGCAGCAACAGCGCAAGATCCGCACTGCCGCCGAGCGTCGAAGACGGGCGGCTGGTCAAACCGATTAACGGAATAGCAAAACGGCGCGTATATTGGATAAGATCGCCAAGCTCGCGACTTTCTCCGGAATTGGACAGCGCCAGCACAACATCGCCGCGCACAATCATCCCCATATCGCCGTGACTGGCTTCACCGGGATGCACGAAAAAAGCGGGCGTTCCCGTTGAGGCCATCGTTGCGGCGATTTTGCGGGCAATATGTCCGCTTTTGCCCATGCCGGTTACAATGACGCGACCTTCGATATTCACGATCAGATCGACAGCATCCGAAAAATTCCGGTCGGAAAAAATCTTTTCCGCCAGCGCCTGCAGCGCTTCGGCTTCATGGTATAAAACCCGGGCGGCACAGCGATTCCCTGCAGGGACATCCGCCTCTGCATCCTGCTGTTTCGTTGTGCTTTTTTCTGCTGCGCCCGTATCTGTTCCGGCTGTTTTGATCATCTCGTCCCGCGGATACATACCGCCCTCCGTTTTTGTTTTTTTCCGGTTCTTTTGTACTATAGGATTTTTACGTTATCGTCAAGTTTTCTGAAAAACACAGCTTTACAAGAAACGCCGTGCAGTGCATCATGGATGATATTTTTTTATCAGGACAGGCAGGATAAACCATGCGCAAAAAGCTTTATTTAAAGCAATCCACCGATCAGGATTTGCAAAAGATTCTTGATTTTTACGACACGCATACGCATAAATTCGTTGCCAAACGCGACCGCAAGACCATGACGGAACGCATAAAATCCGGTGCCGTGACCATGCTGGAAGATGATAACGGCGATATTCAGGCCATATCAATTGCCTATCCCGTCACAGGCAAAGACAAAAACGGCAATGACAGCCATCAATGGACGGAAATCGGCTCCACCCATGTACTCATGCAGAATATGGGGCTGTTCGATGTGCTGGCGGGGGCGCAACTGCTGCACGCCTTTCTGCTGGAACCGCCGGAAGACCGTTTTGTTATCGAAATCGACCCGACCAACAACCATTCCAAATATGTGTTCCACAAATTCGGCTGCAAGGATTATACTGCACCGCCTGCGGATATGGTCAAAGGTGTTAACGGTATTCTTGCCCCCGAAGATGCCGGGAAAAACGTGGACTGGCTTTACGCCGGCGCAGAACTGATGCCCGAACTTGCCCGCAAATTTCTTGAACGTGTCAAGAACCCCGTCATCGTCAACAAAAAGACCAAAGAAGAGTTTGAACTGGATTTCAGTAAATCTCCGCTGGGCAAACACTTTATCCCGACGCTTGAAAAACTGGCAAAAAAAGATTATCGTACCGCGAAAACGCCCGATGCAGCCCGGCCGGTCAAAGACGCACGCAACAGGCTCCCCCGCGGCCCGGCTTGAATATCAAGGCGTCGCCACTATCGTGACATAACGTGAAACAAAATGACTTGTTTTTTAGCACCCGAGCGCATCGAAAGAGATATGCCCAATGCCGAAAAAAACGGATAAAAATACAGATCAAAATATAAAGAAAAGCTCGCCTGAAAAGCGCGGCTTTACCGCTTCCATTGCAGAAAAACTCAGAAAGAAAAAACCGCCGAGCAAAAATTTCCGCCGCGCGGAAATCGCCGAAGGGCTTGCATTTATCGTGATCGCCGTTCTGCTGTTCAGCCTGCCGCAATTCATGAACCGCCATCCCGACAGCCTTGTCGGGCACTTTATCGTTGCGGATCCTATTCTGGGCGCCCCTCCGGAGGTGAGAGGAGATGTAAGCGACAGAATGGCCGGCACCGTTATTCTCATAACCCGTCATGACAAACGAACCGCATCCGGCTATGTCATCAACAAACCTCTCACAACGATGACTGCAGGAGAGCTTTATAAAAAACTGGACATACGTCCACCGGGAAGCTCTGCACAGCTTATCGGACGCCATGCCTTTGCAGAAACAGAAAAAACGGGCGGTTTCTCAGGCCCCAATATGGATCAACCCATGACGGCTTTTTGGGGAGGCCCCGTTGATCCGGACGAGGCCGTTATCATTTTTGCAAGAGAGCGATACAGTTGGCGCAGAACCAGAAATATCAAAGATACAGATGCCAGCATCACAGAAAACTTGTATGCGCTGAACAATATTATAGCCGCTCACTCTAGAGAAGATGCCGATTCCTATAAAATAGTTTTCGGCTATGCGGGCTGGAAGAGTGAACAATTGGACCTTGAACTGGAAAGAGGGTATTGGAGCGTCCTGCCCTATGAGCATGAAATTTTGTTTTCACCCCAACCGGAAGAATTGTGGTATGAGTTACAGGAACGTCTGGAAAAAAGCCATGAAACGCAAAACATCGACCAAGCCGACGAAAAAGATCCGGACGGATAAAAAAGCGTTTGTCATCGGCATCACCGGCTCTATCGGCATGGGGAAAACCACGGTCGGCAAAATGTTTGCCGATCTGGGTATTCCCGTCAACAATGCCGATCACGATGTGCATGAAGCGCTTGCACCCGGCGGCGCTGCTGTTGCCGAAGTTGGAAAGCTTGTACCGGATGCGCTGAAACAGGACGAAAACGGGCAGAACTATATCGACCGCACCGTCTTGGCAGCGCAGGTTTTTGCCGATCTGGACGACCTCTCCCTACTCGATTCTCTGGAAAAAATCCTGCACCCCGTCGTCGGCAAACTCCGCGAGGATTTCGTTGCAGAACAGGCTGCAAAAGGGCATGACATCATCGTTTGCGATATTCCGCTTCTGTTT
>SKHU01000195.1 GCA_007116755.1 Alphaproteobacteria bacterium | reverse complement strand
TGGCGCAAAATTGCTCCGAAAACGGCGCGGCTGGTTTATCTTTCTTTTGAAAAACATCCCGTGAAAAAAGACGAGTTACAGCGCATTTATGCGCATTGGCCGCAATTGCAAACAATAGCGCAGGAGTTTCTGACGCAGTACCCGCCGCCGGTGGCGGGGTTTCATTTATCCGGATTTTACGGGGCTCATCTGCTGCTGGGGCTGGGAGATATCGCGGAATTGCTGCCGCAAATCGAAACGGGGATTGATGCGTGGTATCTGGACGGGTTTGCGCCTTCTAAAAATCCGGAGATGTGGGATGAAAATCTGTTTGCGGAAATGGCACGGCTGACAGTGCGTGGCGGCACGTTTTCGACCTTCACGGCGGCGGGGGCGGTACGGCGCGGTCTGGAGTCGGCGGGTTTTGCGGTGGAGAAAAGGCGCGGTTTCGGCAACAAACGCGATATGCTGGCCGGTACATATAAGCAGGGCAGAGAAAAAAAATATTCTGCGCCGCGCCGCGCAATTGTCATCGGCGCGGGAATCGCGGGTGCGTCGGCGGCTTATGCGCTGGCCGCGCGCGGTGTTGCGGTGACGGTACTGGAAAAGGCGGAAGATATTGCCTCTGCCGCTTCGGGCAATCCTGTCGGTATCGTTTATCCGCGGCTGACCGCGGCACCGTCGCCGATGGGCGATTTTTACGGCCATGCGTTTTGCCATTTGCTGCGGCTGATGCAGCATCTGGGCGCAGAGGCGGGGTGGCGGCAGACGGGGGCATTACTGCTTGACGGCGGTGATGCGGCGCTGAAAAAACGGTATGACGGCATTATAACAAACGGCGTATTGACGGATGATATGGCGCGGCGAGTCACGGCGAAGCAGGCAACGGAGATCGCGGGGGTGGAGATGAAAAGCGACGGGCTGTTCTATCCCGATGCGGGGATGATCTCGCCGCGTCAATTCTGCGCTGCATTGCTGGCGGCGTTTCCTGAAAAAAATTCCGTCAAAACCGCAACGGTTGCGGAGGAAATCACATATAAAGACGGCATCTGGTCGGCGCGAAACAGCGGCGGCATTTTGGCGGAGGCGGAGTATATGGTACCGGCCTCCGGCGCGGCACTGGCAGGTTTTGCCGAGGCGGCGTTTCTTGAACTGCGTCTGACGGGCGGGCAGATCAGCTATTGTCCTGCGAATCCTCTATCGGAGAAACTGAAAACAGTGGTCATGCAAAACGGCTATTTCCCGCCTGCAACAGAGGGTATGCATTATGCCGGTGCGACATTTGAGAAAAATCAAAAAACGGCGGACGCATTTTCGGTGACGGAGGCGGGGCATCGTAAAAATCTTGCCGCATGGCAGGAATTTTTGCCGCAGGAATTTTTTGACGGCCTCTGTGCAGGGGATATGCAGGGGCGCGGCGGATTGCGCAGCGCTGTGCCGGATTATCTGCCGGTTGCGGGGGGCTGTCCCGATGCCGCGCGGTTTGCGTTAGAGACGCCGCGGTTTCATTCAGGGCTTTACCTGTGCGGCGCATTCGGGTCACATGGTATGACCGCCGCGCCGCTGGCAGGGGAAATCATCGCCGCACAAATCTGCGACGATCCGCTGCCCGTGCCGCAGCATGTCGCCGCGGCACTTGCGCCGGAGCGTTTTGTTATACGGGCGTTGAAGCGCAACCGGAATTTAAAAGGATAAAAAATGACGGATACACTTCTCCATAGCCCCGTATCTCCCGATTCTGCGCTGGAAATTTTGCAAAAGACCTATGGTTTTGATCATTTCCGGGGGGCGCAGGCGGAAGTGATTGATCATGTGACCTGCGGCGGTCATGCTTTTGTGCTGATGCCCACAGGCGGCGGTAAATCACTGTGTTATCAAATTCCTTCTTTGCTGCGGAACGGGGTGGGGGTTGTGATCTCGCCGCTGATTGCGCTCATGCAAAATCAGGTCGATGCCTTGCGGCAACTGGGCATTCGTGCGGCTGCGGTCAATTCCACCATCAGCGGCGGCGATATCGCTGAAACAAAAAACGCCGTTTTGCGTGGAGAAGTTGATCTTGTCTATGTTGCACCCGAGCGGCTCTTGATGGATGATTTCATGCATTTGCTGGATGAAGCGCCCATCGCCCTGTTCGCGATTGACGAGGCGCATTGTGTGTCGCAATGGGGGCATGATTTTCGTCCGCATTACAAACAGCTTTCCGTGCTTGCGGAAAGATATCCGTCTGTGCCGCGCATGGCCTTGACCGCCACGGCCGATGCCCCGACCCGCCGCGATATTATCGATTGTCTGAAGCTGGAGGACGGGCAGAGTTTTATTGCGGGGTTTGACAGGCCGAATATTCATTACAGCATCGTCGGGAAAAACAATGCCCGCGCGCAAATGCTGTCTTTTATCAGGGAACATCACGCGCAGGACAGCGGTATCGTTTATTGCCTGTCACGCAAGCTGACGGAAGAAACCGCCGCATGGCTGTGCGGGGAAGGGTTTACCGCCCTGCCGTATCATGCCGGTATGGCGGCGGATATGCGCAAAAAACATCTGGAAAGATTTTTGCAGGAAGAGAAGATTATTATCGTGGCCACGATTGCCTTCGGCATGGGGATCGATAAACCCGATGTGCGCTTTGTCGCGCATATGACCATTCCGAAAAATATCGAGGCCTATTATCAGGAGACAGGCCGTGCGGGGCGGGACGGCCTGCCCGCGAGCGCGCTGATGATCTATGGCGCGCAGGATGCCGCGATGCAGCGCAACTTTGTCGAGACGTCATCTGCGTCCGAAGCACAAAAACGCATTGAACACCAAAAGCTTAATGCGCTGCTGGGGCTGTGCGAAACAGCCGGTTGCCGCCGTCAGGTGATACTGGATTATTTCGGAGACAGTTGCGCGCCTTGCGGCAATTGCGATACCTGCCTTAACCCGCCCGAAACATTTGACGGTACGGTTGTTGCGCAAAAGGCACTTTCCGCCGTCTATCGCACCGACCAGCGCTTTGGTACCGGTTATGTGACAGATGTGCTGCGCGGCAAAGAGAATGCGCGCATATTAGGCTTCGGCCATGAGAAAATCAGCGTTTACGGCATCGGCGCCGATTTTTCCGCTGCGGAATGGCAGGCGGTGTTTCGCCAGTTGATTGCGTTGAACCTTTTGAAAGTGGATGCGCAATACGGCGGATTGCAACTGACGCAGGCGGGGCTGGATTTTTTAAAAGAGAAAAAAACATTGCGTCTGCGTAAGGCCGAAAAAGGCAAAAAGCGCAAAACCCTCCGCAAAGCCGCTGCAGAGCAAAGCTTTGCCGATGAGGTCGATATTGCGCTTTTCAATGACTTAAAGGCCGTGCGCACGGAACTCGCCCGCAAGCAGGGCGTGCCGCCCTATGTGATTTTTCACGATAAAACATTGCAGGATATGGTGCTGCTGAAACCTGACACGATGGAGAGCATGGCGATGGTTCACGGCGTCGGCGCAAGCAAGCTGGACAAATACGGACCGGCTTTTTTGGGCGTAATCCGCAAGGCGGTGTGAAGAGCAATCTGGCGCATCGTCCATGTGGTTTGCGGCATTATTTTGCTCCTTACTCTGCATATACGGTTTGAAATTCTGGAACGTATTTTTGGATATATTCCTCAGCCTTGCTTTTGGCGATATTCCGTTCGGACGGAGGCAAGTCTCCCAAAGCTCCAGCCGTTAAAATCTCAATGTCTTTTACCAATGCTTTGTCACCGCGTTCAGCCGTTTCTTTTGCCACCGAAAACCATGCATAGGCCTCGACTAGATTTTTAGAAACACCTTGTCCAAGAGTGTACAGTCCTCCTAATTGTATCTGTGCTTTCAGTACACCAGCTTCAGCCGCTATCCATTCAAAGGCTTTTTTATCGTCCTGTGGCAGAGCGCCACGTACAGTTTGAGGGACTGGGAATTTTACCCTCCCCTTAAAGCTGATACCGTGCCCGTTATTATAAGCTATTGCCACATTATGCATCGCCTTGGGATCGCCTGCACCGGCAGCCAGTAAACAGGAAGACAAGTCAAAATTTTCCGCGCAATACTTCTTTCTTGAAGATAACCTTGATCTTCCTCCGACCCATTATCAGCAGCCATTTGATACCAGCGTCCGGCTTCAATCAAATCTTTCTCGACACCGTCGCCGTTCAGATACATATGTCCGAGTTGTTGCTGAGATAGGGCAAAATTTTTCTCTGCTGCCCGGCGCAGAAATTTTAGTGATTTTTTAATGTCACGGGGGACGACTATCCCCCGTATATAAGCCAGTCCTGCATTATGGCTTCCTTCGGGAAGTCCTCTTTCTGAAGCCAGTTCATACCATCGCAACGCTTCCTCATTGTCAGTTTCTACGCCAAGCCCTTGTTCGTAAATCAAACCTATATTGAAAGGCGCATGCGCATTACCCAATTCTGCTGCTTTTTTATAAAGCTCCAGCGCCTTTTTTTGATTTTTCGGCACGCCTTCACCGTCTAGATAACAGCCACCAAGACTGTTATAAGCATCGGGAAAATCTGGATCGGTTTCTATGGCTTTTTGATACCATTCGGCGGCTTTCTCATAGCTTTGTTCTACGCCGTCCTGTCCATTATAATACATGATGCCGAGCCGGTGTTGCGCTTTTGCATCGCCGGATTCAGCCCGCTGCAAAAGCCTTTCATGGGCGGACGGACGTTGCGCTGTCCGCCATGGCAAAACTTCCGGCGCAAAAACATATAAAAAGCCGCCCGTTACGGCAAGGATAAAAGCAACGTAAACAATCAGGCGTTTGGGCATATCGGTCTTCCGTCTTAGGCATTGAGCGGGTCGTAGGGCAGGCTGTCTTCTGCGATATCATCAAAATGATCTCCCGTGGACGCGCCGCTGTCAATATGGCGGGCGAGGGCGCGCAGCACTTCCGTCACGCCGCCGCCGCTGATTGCGGAGATCAGCATAACGGGTTTGCCGATGTCGTTTTCCAGCGTTTTTCGCTGGTCTTCGGCCAGTTCCTCGCCAAGTGCGTCGGCTTTGCTCAGCGCAATCACTTCCGGTTTTTCCGCCAGCCCTGCACCGTAAAGCTCCAGTTCGTTGCGGATGGTGCGGTAGGCGGCGGCGGGGTCGTCCTGCGTGCAATCGATCAGATGCAGCAGCACGCGTGTGCGTTCGATATGGCCGAGGAAACGGTCGCCGATGCCGTGGCCTTCATGCGCACCTTCGATCAGCCCCGGAATATCCGCCATGACAAATTCGCGGTCGTTCACATGCACAACGCCAAGATTGGGGGTCAGTGTTGTAAAGGGGTAATCGGCAATTTTCGGTTTGGCGCGCGAACAGGCGGCGAGAAACGTCGATTTTCCGGCATTCGGCAGCCCGACCAGACCTGCATCGGCAATCAGTTTCAGTCGCAGCCAGACGGCAAGCTCCTGTCCCGGCCATCCGGGCGTGAATTTGCGCGGCGCCTGATTGGTGGAGGATTTGTAATGCGTATTGCCGAAACCGCCGTCACCGCCTTTCAGCAACATTAACTGCTGCCCTTCCTCGGTCATATCGGCGAGGACGTGCTGTTTGTCTTCCGACAAAATCACTGTGCCGACCGGCACTTTGATAATCAGATCCTTGCCGTTTGCACCGGTTTTGTTGCGTCCCTGTCCGTGATGTCCCGTTTCGGCGCGGAAATGCTGCTGATAGCGAAAATCAATCAGCGTATTGGCGTTGCCGATGGCTTCAAAAATAATATGGCCGCCGCGGCCGCCGTTGCCGCCGTCCGGCCCGCCGAATTCAATATATTTCTCGCGGCGGAAACTCATGCAGCCTGCGCCGCCGTCACCGCTTTTCAGATAGATTTTTGCCTGATCGAGAAATTTCATTTTTTTAATACCTGCTCCATGAAAAAAGGGGAACCGGTGTTCCCCCTTTTAAAAACTTGCGGTCGGGTGCGCCGTTACGCCGCAGCGTCGGGAACAACCGTAACATATGTCTTGTCACCGGCGCGTTTCAAAAATTTTACGCGTCCCTCTTTCAGGGCGAACAGCGTGTGATCCTTGCCGATGCCGACATTTTTATCCGGGCGGTATTTCGTGCCGCGCTGGCGGATGATGATGTTGCCCGGAACAACGACTTCGCCGCCGAATTTCTTGACGCCAAGACGGCGACCGGCCGAATCGCGACCGTTTTTGGAACTGCTGCCTGCTTTTTTATGAGCCATTTTTCTACTCCTGTAACAAAAACTTGTACGTGCCGGTTACGCCGCTTTGATATCGGTAATCCGCAACAGCGTAATCTGCTGTTTATGTCCTTTTTTGCGACGGTAATTCTGGCGGCGCTTTTTCTTGAAGACGATGATTTTCGGTGCGCGGGTCTGGGCAATCACCTCTGCGGTGACGGACGCGCCTTTCACCAGCGGCGTGCCGATTTTGGCCTTGGACGGCTCGCCGACCATCAGGATTTCATCCAGCTTGATCTTGTCGCCTTCCTCGCCGTCCAGACGTTCAACGCGGATGACATCGTTCTTTTGTACGCGGTACTGTTTACCGCCGGTTTTCAAAACTGCAAACATGGTGCTTTCCGTTTCTTTCTTTTTCATTATAAAACGCGGGCGCAGACGGCTCTACCCCCTAGAATCCTTAAAACAGGAGGACAATATACCTGCAAAGGGCATAATGTCAAGCGGGAAATTGCATAAAATATGCAGCTTTGTCGAATTTGCGCAGATCACTGTCTCATGGTATAATTTAACATATCTATGCATTTGCGCGTTGCAGGGGGCGTGTCGTGAAAAACAATATCGTTCAGGAAGTCAGAAATACGCTTGCGCAGGCAATGCAGGAGGCGCGTCCGGCCGATATTGAAGGCAAAACACATTCGCATTGTATCAGGCTCGCCGGATATAATAATCATCCGATGCCGCTTGGGGAATCCCGATCACCTGTGCAGGAATATGCCGACAGGCAGGGTATGCCGGGAATTCTCGGCGGGTATAAGCGTCCCGGTGATCTGAAATTCGGCGAAATACAAGATTATGTGATGGTGCAGGAGAATGAAATGGCGCGCGGCAATATTACGCTGCAGCAATATTGCGATAAAATAGATAATCTTTGGGATGCGTTAAAGGATAAAAATCCGTCCTTGAAAAATATTCAAATCAAGGAAAATAAAAATCTGCTGGGGCGCTTTAAAGACCGTTCGGATATCAACCAGAAAAAAAAGGCGATTATCGGTGTTGATGACGAATATAACGTGTCCGACATCCAGTTTTTTCTGGATAAGTTTTCGGATACGAAAAGCGCGCTGAATATGACGGGCGGCAAAACGGCTGAATCCCGCGCCTATATGAATCTCTCCGCGCAGGCGCAGGAAAAAACGGAAGGATTTCGATGGCGGCCGTCACCCGATACGCTGAACTTCATACAGGATAAAAAAATGGGGCGAAATCCTGACACTGCGCCGATGCACGGTGGTGTTGAAAGGAAAAGCTCTGTGACGGCGGCTTATGCACGCAGACCGGATAACGGATCAGGCCGCAAGCTTTAAGCCCTGCGCTTCGGCCAGCACCTCTTCCACATGGCCTTTGACTTTGACTTTTCGCCAGATTTTGCGGATTTTGCCCTCTGCATCAATCAGGAAGGTCGCGCGGTCAATGCCCATATATTTGCGCCCGTACATGGATTTTTCGACCCATGTGCCATAAGCTTCGCAGATGCTGCCGTCTTCGTCACTGATCAGTGTGAACGGCAGGTCGTATTTGGCTTTGAATTTGTCATGCTTTGCAGGGCTGTCTTTGGAAATGCCGATAACGCGCAGCCCGATTTTTTCAAATGCGGGAAGATTGTCGCGGAAGGCGCAGGATTCCTTTGTGCAACCGGGCGTGTCATCTTTGGGATAGAAATACAGGATAAAGGCCTGTCCTTTCAGATCGTCAAGGGAAATCCGGCCGTCGCCGTCGGTCGGGGCATCAAAAGCCGGGGCGTGATCATTTGTATCGACAGTCATAAAATTCTCCTTTATAAATGGGCATTATGATGGAAATTATACAGTTGCCGGTCCTGTCTGACAATTATATTTATATCGTCACCTGCGAGGAGACGGGGATGACGGGTGTCGTTGATCCGGCTTCGGCCGATCCGGTGATTGCCTATCTGATGGCAAAAGAGAAAAAGCTCGACTGTATTTTCAATACGCATCACCATGAAGATCATACGGGCGGAAACGCCAGGCTGCAAGAGCATTACCCGGATTGCGAAATCGTCGCGCCGGCCAGTGAAAAATCACGTATTTCCGATATCGATATTCCCGTTAAAGACGGCGATACCGTGCGGCTTGGTGTTTGCATTGCAAAAGTGATAGAGGTTCCGGGGCATACGACCGGCCACGTGATTTACTGGTTTGAAAAACAGAATGCGCTGTTTTGCGGTGACAGCCTGTTTTCGCTCGGCTGCGGACGCATGTTTGAAGGCACGCCGGAGCAGATGTGGGATTCATTGAAAAAAATCCGGTCGCTGCCGGATGAAACCCATGTCTATTGCGCGCATGAATATACGCTGGACAATGCAAAATTCGCGCAAACGGTTGAAAAGACCAATCCGCTTTTAAAAAGTTATCTTGGTAAAATCGAAAAAATGCGGGCAAAGAATCAGCCGACTGTGCCCTCGGTGCTGGCGATTGA
>SKHU01000059.1 GCA_007116755.1 Alphaproteobacteria bacterium | reverse complement strand
GGCTTCGGTCGTATTGATGCAGGTCGGGCTGTTTATCCGCGCCAGCTTCCGGCACGCAAAGCGCCACGGAGGAAGTTGGTGCCCGTACGGCTGCCGCTGGAATTTTTCAAAGCATCCTGCTGGATCTGGAATTTTTCCAGCTCTGTCCATGTCGGTGCTTTTTTAGCCTGTGTAAAGTTTTCTGCGGCATGTCCTTTTTGCGGCATTGTCATTTTTTTGTTTTCCATGAAACTGTTTACTCCTTCAAAGTTACTGGTTTTAAGTTTTCTTTGTTTATTTCGAGAGAAATTCTTTTTGTTATTGTTCTGCTCCTCTCAGTTCATAAGTTAACATATTATTAACGCTGGAGTCAATAAAAATATATGGAAAATAAAAAATATTTTGCTTTTTATTTTATTGGGATAGGGCTTGAATCTTCAACCGGAATCAAAATTCAGGATAAAACACTGCAAGCGCGTGGCGCCATCGGAACGGAGGATTGTACTGCGAATTTCAGCATCGGGATAAAGTTCATGAAGTTTTCCGGTCAATTCCGCATGGGGCAGTATTTCGTTATAGGCAGACGGCAATTTTTTTCGGAATAATTTATCAAATTTCCGCATCATTTCTCCTTCAAGGGCAAAGGTGGAAAGGAAAGCTGTGCCGCCCGGTGCGGTCAACCGGCTGAGGTCACGAAGATGCGCATCCATATCAGTGAAATGATGCAGAATACCGATAGATAGTACAATATCGCTTTTTGGCCGCGCGGCAAAAAAATCCGGATCGGTAATATCGCCGCAGAGCAGTTCTGCCGAGGGAACGGTTTCGCGGGAAATTTTTAGCATTTCTTCGCTGAAATCGACACCGGTCAGGTGCAGAGCAGGACGTGTTTTAAAAAGATGCGCCAGAGCCCATCCCGTACCGCAACCGAGATCAAGAACGCAGCCGTCTTCAGGGCAGTGCGCGGGCCAGTTCTGATCCAGCCATTCCTTGTGCCTGCGAATATAGACAGCCCAACTTTTGTCATAGATATCGGAAAACTTGTCATAGGCCGCCCGAACGGATTCGCTATCCACCATCACGGATTCAAGAGGCAATATCGGTCAGGCGCGGATAGGTTTCCGGCCGCCGGTCGCGGAAGAACTGCCACTGGTCGCGCACTTCGCGCACCATATCCATATCCATATCGGCGATAATCAGCTCGTCCTTGTCTTCGCTGGCCTCGACCAGAAATTCGCCGCGCGGATTGACGATATAGGAGGAACCGTAAAACTTGCCGATATTCCACGGCGCTTCCGTGCCCGGGCGGTTGATCGCACCGACGTAATAGCCGTTGGCAACGGCAGAGGCCGGCTGTTCCAGTTTCCACAGATACTGGCTGAGTCCTGCAACGGTGGCGGAGGGATTGACAACATATTCCGCACCGTTCAGCGCCAGCGCGCGCCAGCCTTCGGGGAAGTGGCGGTCATAACAGATATAAACGCCAAGTTTCAGATAGGCGGTGTTGAAAACCGGCCAGTTGGAAAAACCCGGTTTAAAAAAGAACTTCTCCCAGAACCCTGCGACTTGCGGAATATGGGTTTTGCGGTATTTGCCCAGATATGTGCCGTCGGCATCAATGACGGCGGCAGTGTTGTAATAAATGCCGGTGATGTCTTCCTCGTAAATCGGCACGACGATGACCATATTGTATTTTTTGGCATATTCCTGCATCAGCTTTGTCGTGTGGCCGTCGGGGATTTTTTCGGCGGCGGCATACCATTTCTTGTCCTGACTGGGGCAGAAATAGGGCTGGGTAAAAACTTCCTGAAACGAGAGCACCTGAACGCCTTTTTTTCCGGCCTCCTCAATCAGCGGAATATGCGCGTCGAGCATTTTGTCACGGATCTGGTCGGGGGTATCGTTTTCCGCATCCCCTTTGAGGCTCATCTGGATAAGACCGGCTTTGACGATAGGCATGGGCATCTCTCCTTTAAATTCATCAAGACCCTTAAGACTTGACCGCAGGGTCGAAAAAAGCGATAAAACTATAGTATAGAGCCATATTATAAGACATAAATTTACGCAGGAATTCAAGTTTTTTTATTGAAAGGAGAAACCGCCATGTCCCTGATCATCAAAGGTGGAACGATTGTCACAGCCGACCGCACTTACAAAGCCGATATTTATTGCGCGGACGGCGTCATCAAACAGATCGGGGAAAATCTGGAAACGCCGCAGGGGGCGGAGGTTGTGGATGCAAGCGGACAGTATGTGATGCCGGGCGGTATCGACCCGCACACGCATATGGAATTGCCGTTTATGGGCACGGTGGCCTCGGAGGATTTCTTCAGCGGCACTTCGGCCGGCGCGGCGGGCGGCACGACAATGATTATCGATTTCGTCATTCCCTCGCCGAAGCAATCGCTGCTGGAAGCCTATGACACATGGCGGGGCTGGGCGGAAAAATCCGCAACGGATTACAGTTTTCATGTCGCCGTGACATGGTGGGATGACAGCGTGTCTGAAGAAATGGGCGTATTGGTGAAAGAGCGCGGCGTTAACAGCTTCAAACATTTTATGGCCTATAAAGGCGCGATCATGGCCGATGACGAGGTGCTGGTCAACAGCTTTACCCGTGCGCGGGAACTCGGTGCGATTGTCACCGTCCATGCCGAAAACGGCGAGCTTGTCTATACGCTGCAAAACGAACTTTACGCAAAAGGCCTGACGGGGCCGGAGGCGCATCCGCTTTCCCGCCCTGCCGAGGTCGAGGGCGAGGCGGCCAACCGCGCCATCCGTATCGCACAGGTTTTGGATGTGCCGCTTTATATTGTCCACAACTCCGCAAAAGATGCGCTGAACGAAATTGCCCGTGCGCGCGGCGAGGGGCAACGCGTCTATGGCGAGGTACTGGCCGGGCATCTCCTGATTGATGACAGCGTTTACCGTCATCCCGATTTCGAATTTGCCGCCGCACATGTGATGAGCCCGCCCTTCCGCCCGAAAGAACATCAAAAGGCGCTGTGGCAGGGCTTGCAGGCGGGGCATCTGCAAACCACCGCGACCGATCACTGCTGTTTCTGCGCACCGCAAAAAGCGGCGGGCAAGGACGATTTCCGCAAAATTCCCAACGGCACGGGCGGTATTGAGGACCGTATGGGTGTGTTGTGGCATCACGGGGTGAATACCGGCCGTTTAACGATGAACGAATTTGTCGCCGTGACCTCGACCAATGCGGCGAAAATCTTCAACATCTATCCGCGCAAAGGCGCGATTGTCGAAGGTGCGGATGCGGATATTATCGTCTGGGACGCGGAGAAAAGCCGCACGATTTCCGCCAAAACCCATCACCAGAATGTCGATTTCAACATTTTTGAAGGCATGACGGTCAAAGGCGCGAATACGGTCACAATCTCGCAAGGCAAAGTCGTCTATAAAGACGGCGAACTGCGGACGGAAAAAGGCGCAGGGCGTTATATCGACCGGCCGGTTTTTGCCTCCTATTACGATGCGTTGCAAATCAAGCGCAAAACGGAAGAACCGACCCCCGTCAACCGCAAATCCGGCAAGACCGAAGCGGCGTGACAGGCGATATAAAAGATTAATTAGGTCCGTTTGACGGGCGGCGGAGAAAGCGGCGCATTGCATCACGCTGTACGGCGCGGGTCTTTTGTTTCTCATCGCGCTGCGCGGCCAGAAATTCGCGGCGCAGGGGTTTTTCCTCCGCTTCCCATTTTCTAAAAACCTCTGCAGCGGCCTTGCCGTTCAGCCGTTTTTTGCAAATACCAAACGGTGTATCGCCGGCTTTATTGCGCATATATTGCGGACTGTCCTCCGCGCGCAGTGTCGCCGCATCTTGAAACAGCAGCGTTTCGAGAATATCGGTTTCGCCGATGCGTGCGGCATGGTGCAAAGCCGTATCACCGTTCTTATCGCGGCGGGTCAGCGAGACGTTTTTATCCAGCAGCAGATCGACCATCTCACGCCGGCGGCTGTTCACGGCAAGGATCAGCGGCGTATAGCCGTGCTCGTCCGCCGTGTCGGGATCGGCACCCGCTTTCAGTAGCAGATCGGCCATATTGGTGTCGCGACGCATAATCACGCGCATCAGCGCGGTCTTGCCCTGTATATCCTGCACGTTCAGCAAATGCTTTGTGCGGGTTTTATCCTGCAGCAGAAAACGCACGGTTTTGTCATTAAGGCCACCGGATTTTTGCGCGGCGCTGTGCAGCACTGTCTGGCCGCGTACATTTGTGAGTGTCACATCCGCCCCCGCATCAAGAAGAATTTGCATGATGTAGGTATCGCCGCGCATCGCCGCACGCATCAGCGGCGTGTTGCCGCTGTGATCCTGCGCATTGACATTTGCGCCGCCCTGCAACAGCGCCTGCACAATGTTCAGCTTTCCGGCCGCCGCCGCCATGGAAAGCGGTGTCATGCCGTTGCCGTTGATTTCGTCGGTTTTTGCGCCTTTCTGGATCAACAGGTTTAACAAGGCATCATTGCCGCCGGCAGCAGCCCACCACAAAGGCGAACCGCCGCTGCCGTGTGGCGGTTTTTTCGACGGGTCGGCACCGCGGGAAAGCAACAGGCTGGCAATTTTGAAATGGCTTCGATAGGCAGCGGTACATAACGGCGTCCAGTTGCCGTCGCTCGAGACGCAATCGGGATCTGTTCCGGAATCGAGTAATTCCTGAACTTTTGCCGTATCCCCTTTTGCCGCCGCGTCGATCAGCCTGTCTTCCGGTGTCGATTTATCCGGCCTCATCTTGCGGCTCCCCGTTTATATGTTCCCAGAGGCGGCCATCCTATACGAAAAAAGCGCGCCCCGCAAGAGAGCAGGGCGCGCTGTATAAAGGGATTCTACCGATTTCAGGCGGCGCGCAACTCTTTTGCGGCCTCGCAAAGCTTGCGCACGGCTTCGACGGATTTTTCGAACATGTCTTTTTCTTCCGGCGTGAATTCGACCTCGATCACGCGTTCGACACCGCCCGCACCGATCACGACCGGCACACCGATATAAAGCCCGTCAACGCCGTATTGTCCCGTCAGATAGGCGGCGCAGGGCAGAACGCGCTTTTTGTCTTTCAGATAGCTTTCCGCCATAGCAATCGCGCTGGAGGCCGGTGCGTAAAACGCCGAGCCTGTTTTCAGCAAGCCGACGATCTCCGCGCCGCCGTCGCGTGTGCGCTGGACGATGGCATCGAGTTTTTCCTGTGTCGTCCAGCCCATTTTCACAAGATCGGGCAGCGGAATACCGGCAACAGTGGAATAGCGCACCAGCGGCACCATCGTATCGCCGTGACCGCCCAGAACGAAAGCCGTGACATCTTCAACCGAAACCTTGAATTCATCGGCAAGGAAATGACGAAAACGCGCAGAGTCCAGAACGCCGGCCATGCCGACGACTTTTTTCGGATCAAAGCCTGTGACTTCCTGCATGATACCGACCATCACATCCAGCGGGTTGGTGATCACGATAACGAAAGCATCGGGCGCGTGTTGCTTGATCTGTGCGCCGACATCCTGAATGATGCCGGTATTGATGCCGATCAGATCGTCGCGGCTCATGCCCGGTTTGCGGGGAATGCCAGCGGTAACAATCACGACATCCGCACCTTTGATGGCGCTGTAATCGTTGCTGCCCTGATAGGCGGCATCGAAACCTTCGACCGGCGCGGCCTGCGCCAGATCAAGCCCTTTGCCCTGCGGGATGCCTTCGGCGATATCGACAAGGGCGATGTCGCCCAGCTCTTTCAGTCCGGCCAGCAGAGCCAGTGTTCCGCCGATTTGTCCGGCGCCGATAAGCGCGATTTTTTGACGTGCCATGATGTTTCTCCTTTTTTATCTTTTATGTTTTCAGTGTTCAAAAATATCTTCCTCCTGCCAGCCGCACAGATCAAGAAAGGCGCGGGTGGGCAGAAAATCAAAACAGGATTGCGCCAGCTGCATCCGGCCTTCGCGCTCCAGCATCACGTCCAGCGCGGCTTTAATCTCATGCAGATACAGAACATCCAGCGCGGCATATTCAAGCTGTTCGGGCGAAAGCTCCTCTGCGCCCCAATCGCTGCAGGTCTGCTGCTTGCTCATATCGACATCCAGCAGATCCTTGCACAGCGTTTTCAGATTGTGATGCGGCGTAAATGTGCGTACCAGCTTTGATGCAATTTTCGTGCAATAGACGGGGACGGTCACGGCATCCAGATGCGCCAGCAGCACCGCCAGATCTCCGCGCGCAAAATGAAAGATTTTCGTCACCTCTTCATCTTCCAGCAAAGCGGAAAGATTGGGCGCATGCAATTCTCCCTGTCCGAATTTGACAAGATGACATACGCCGTCGCCGGCAGAAAGCTGAACCATGCACAGCCGGTCGCGCAGCGGTTTTAGCCCCATCATTTCGCAATCCACAGCGACACAATCGCCGAGATCAAGCCCGTCGGGCAGGTCGTTGTGATGCAGTTCGATTTTCAGATCGTGTTTTGTTGCCATTTTTCTCTACGCCAATATTGATTGAGTCGATTACGCGCACATACTAAAACGCTTTGGCCTTATGCGCAAATTGTAATTTTTTTGCAGCCGCCCTGCCAAATAAGCTTGACATAACTGTATTAATGCACTAATACAGTATGAAAAGGATGGAGTGGTTTAAAGAGAGGATAGGGCGATGGCTGTTACGCTGGCAAAGGCACTGTTGACGATCAAAACGGAAGAGGAATATGCGCAGGTGATGAAAGACCTGATGACACCGCAGGAAATCCGCGTTCTGGAGGAACGCTGGCGCATTGCGCAGATGCTGGAGGCAGGGGAGCAATCCTACCGCGAGATTGCGGCGGAAACGGGAGCAAGCGTGACAACAATCGGGCGCGTGGCGCGTTTTCTGAAAGAAGAGCCGTATCAGGGTTATCGTATTTTACTGGAAAGGACGGCAAAAAAATGACGGTGGAAGATTTCAAAACAGAAGGCGGAAAAATCCGAATCCGCCCCGCACGGCGCAGCGACGAAGCGGCACTGGCCGATCTGGCCTACCGTTCCTACAAAGACCGTTTTTTCAACGATGCGGTAACGGACAGGCTTGGCGGCTCCCTGAAAGTTTTTCCGGAACTGATTCCCGATGATGAAAACGGCACGGGGCAAAACCGCGCTTTTTTCGCCGCTTACTGGGCTGAGGCGATAGAAAAGCTGGATGAAAAAAACGGTTTTCTTTGTTATGTCGCCGAATTTATTGCCGACGGCGAAATGACGGGGTGCATACGCGGCTTTGTGAAAGGCTATGGCGGTGCGCTGGAGAAGGATTTGTTTGAAATTTACGAGAAAGAAAATACACGGCGCAAATCGGAAAAACTGACGGATGATTTTAACAAAAGCGCGGCCAAAAAAGCGCCTGTCGATCTGCCGCAGGCGGAAAAAATCGCCGAGCTCGGCTCGCTTTATATTGATCCCGCCTGCCGCAAAACCGGTATCGGAAAAGTTTTAACACAGCGCTGGGCACGGGAGATGTGGGCGCGCGGCTATATGGCGATGGTGACGCGCTGTTACAAGGAAAACAACTCCCAGCGTTTTTTTGAGAAATCGGGGGCGGAGCTGTTTTCCGACTGCCCGATCCCGCAGCAATTCAACACGGCGAGCGGCAAGCGCGGCAATCTGACCCTGCCGGGCGAAACCCTGTTTTGGAGTGTCGCACAACTCAAGGCGCTTGCCACCCCCGTCAATGCCGCTGCTCCGCAAACAAACCGCGTGCCGCAACAACGGAACGCCGCCCGCCGCAACGGTTAAAAAACGGTCATACGGTCATTCTGAGCGCAGCGAAGAATCCCTCTCCCGTCTCTTGATATCCTTCACGTTGTTCAGGATGACTTTATAATTTTGATTTGAACCGCGAGAGGCGAGAGAGAACGCAGCGCCCCTCATCCGTCATTGCGAGGAGCGACAGCGACGCGGCAATCCGGAATCCGCCAAAACAAATGCGGTTTTATGGATTGCTTCACCTGCTTTTCAAGCAGCCTCGCAATGACGGTAGAGTTGGGGCTGTAAACCGCTATTTTAATTTAATTTTTCCTATTTCTAAACTTCAATTCTGTGGGCGTTTAGAAATCGTCTGTCAAGTCATACCAATCGTCCGGGATATCAGTAGTGGTTAGATTAATGGCTTCAAGGTTATCAGGGTTAAATTCGGTAAATCCAGACACTGTATCTGCAAACCATTTCAAAGATTGGAAATCATGGGAAACGCGGCCAAAGATATCTGAAGAAACTCGATAAACGCCTTTGCGTAATTCTTTGGGGTCAATACTGATTTGTAAAAACCATGGCTCAGCATTTAAAACTATAGGATGTAAGCCGTTATTTTTAAAGTATTCTTTTAAAATGTTTAAGTCAATTACAACAACAAGGAATATATTCCCATAAATAAAGTCGTATAGCTGCCTTGGGTCTGTTATTGATAAAGTAAATGGGTAGTAAGGTAGCCAAGCCCTTTGCATTTTTGTGTTGTTGAGCATAAAAATCATTGAAGATTTATTGACAACTGTATCTAAGCAGTTTCCCTCAAATTTTTGAAAGATAGAAATATAGTACACCCCTTTTTCAGGTGAAACAGAGGCTGTACCTGTATTGTATGATTGCTCAATGCACTTTTGCAGATGCATTGTATAATTAACTTCAGGTATAGGAAAT
>SKHU01000013.1 GCA_007116755.1 Alphaproteobacteria bacterium | reverse complement strand
TCCTCATGCAGACGTCCCGCACAGACAAAATCCTTGCCGTTGCCTTTTGCGGGTGTTTCCTCACGCATGATCGACACGCTGAACATGTCGGAAAAAATCTGTTTCACCCCGTCCGTCACCATCGATTCAAGTTCTGCGCGGATATCATGTATTTTCGTCCATTTTTCCTGGGCTTTCACTGTTTTTTTTTCCTCCTCCGTCCGGTTTTTTTTTAATGTTTCCATCTCCGGATCGTTTTTAAAAAGCCATGCCGCAATTTTGGCAAGATGACTGGCCATCGCCGCTTTGGAGACCGGTTTGACCAGATAGGATGTCGCCCCCGCTTCCAGCGCGCGGACGATATTTTTCTGTTCACGCTCGGCCGTCAGCATCATGATTGCTGTCCGGTCATAATGTTTATCGCTGCGGCATTTTTCCAGCAGGGTAATCCCTTCCATTTGCGGCATATGCCAGTCCAGCATAATCACGTGGTAAGGGTTTTTGCTGCGCAGCGCCCTTTCCATCATCTCCAGCGCATCGGAACCGTTGGGCGCGCAATCCACCTGCCGGCATCCCAACTCGCCAAGACTCTGGGAGACCATGTTGCGAATCAGAAAATGGTCGTCCACCACCAATATGCGCAAATGCGGATAAAGCGCCGTATGATCTTCCATGAAAGACCGCCCCCCCCTGCCGGATATTTATTTTACACATAGCCTCTTAACAAATACGCGTGGCACACAAAAATATGCCGCCTAGAGTTTCAGTCTAAAGAAGAAGTTTTAAAATTCTATTACTGTATTGATTTACATTAGAGTTTTACGGAATGGTGCGCCCGGCAGGATTTGAACCTGCGACCTTTGGCTTCGGAGGCCAACGCTCTATCCAGCTGAGCTACGGGCGCATATCTTTTAGAAAACGCCACACATCTTAGGGAAACACCCCCGCACAGGGCAAGTGTTTTTATTCATCCTCCAGCTTTTTGCCGGTTTTGGCGATTTCCCTGTCGATTTCTTCCATTTTCTTCGGAGTGAGATCTTTGTATTTTTTCAAAACCGCCCGCAGATGCTCCAGAATGGGTTTGACCTCGCGGGCGAATTTTTCACGCATATCCTCGGGGATTGATTTGCCGACATTGGCCACGGTCAAATGCGCGGCTTCTTCAAAATCGGCAATGGTTTTGTGCTGTTCGGTGATATGATGATTGGCTTCGATCAGACGATCCACCAGCACAACCAGCAGTTTTTTGAAAATTTTATTGGAACTGGAATAAGAGCGGCGGAAATCCTCCGGCGTGATTTTCACCACCGTGCTGTCTTCCAGCGTACGGACGCTGGCCGTGCGCCGGCCGCGGGTCAGCAGCGCCATTTCGCCGAAAATATCCTCCGACTCCAGTTCGGACAGCGCGATCTTGCGGCCGTCAATATCCGTCGTAAAAACCTCGGCACGCCCTTTTTCCAGATAATAGGCGTAGGAGGCCGGCTGCCCTTCCTCGATCAGCAATGTATTTTTCGGCACAAAGCGGCGATCGAGAATTTTGCCGATATCGTCTTTTTTCTTATCGTCTTTTTGATCTTCTGCCATGCGTGTTAACTTTCGCTCTTCCCCTGCCCAAACTGCTCCCGATCACAAGACCGCTTTGCGCTGATTCGCCTGCAAACCTTTTCTATCATGCCGCAGCACGACACGAAAATACAGGAGAATTCTCCATCACCTGCGCCTGCCGCCCCGATTTTATGCGCGGCACACCGAAAAACCGCCGAAAATCTGTTGACCTTGCCGGTAATATGTGCAGAAATGGGCGCCGGTTCACAAACAGGGTTAAAATTCCGGGACTGAACAAAACAGCCGGGCGGGCGTGGCGGAATTTGGCAGACGCGCCGGATTTAGGTTCCGGTGTCCTTGTGACGTGGGGGTTCAAGTCCCTCCGCCCGCACCACGAACATCGGAAAAAGGTCGTAAATCAACCTTTTTCCGATGTTCGTCACTGGATGTCTTAATGAACCCAAACCGGCTTATAGCCGGTGCCGGGTGAATTTAGACGAAAGTGGGAGCAACAGACCTGTTTTTGTAAAGCAAAGTTTAAGGAAAGACGAAAAAACCATGCAGATCAAACGCACAAAAGACGACGCGCTGGAAAAAGAATTTACGGTCACGCTGACCGCCGAGGAAATCGACGAGCGGATCGATGCCCGCCTGAAAGAGCTGGGAGAAAGCGTTAACATTCCCGGTTTCCGCCCCGGAAAAGTGCCTCTGGCGGTTCTGAAATCGCGCTATGGCCAGTCCGTGATGGGTGAAGTGCTGGAAAGCGCCGTCAATGACAGCACCATGAAAACCATCAACGAGAACAATATCAAACCGGCCATGCAGCCGCAGATCGAAGTGCAGAGCTTTGAACCCGGCAAAGGGCTGGAATATACGATGAAAATCGAAATCCTGCCGGACATCAAACTGGTTGATATCAAAACGCTGAAAGTCGAGCGCAAAACCGCGCAGCCCGATGACAAAACCGTCGATGAAGCACTGGAACGTATCGCCAAAAGCAACAAAAACTTTGAAGATGTCAAAGAAAAACGCGCCGCCAAAAAGGGCGATGCCGTTGTCATCGATTTTGACGGCACGGTCGGCGGCAAGGCGCATCCGGGCATGAAAGGCGCGGATTACACGCTGGAGCTGGGCAGCGGCAGCTTTATCGACACGTTTGAAGACCAGCTTGTCGGCAGCAAGGCCGGTGACAAAAAAACCATCAAAGTGACCTTCCCGGAAAATTACGGCAATCAGGAACTGGCCGGACAGAAAGCCGAATTCAAGGTTGAAGTCAAGGCGCTGAAACAGGCCTCCACACCGAAGCTTGACGATAAATTCGCCGAAACCATCGGATTTGACGATCTGAAATCCGTGAAAAAGGCGATTTCCGATCAGATTCAGTCCGATTATGACCGCATGGCACGGCTTTACGTCAAGCGCCAGCTGCTCGACGCACTGGACGACACCCATGATTTTGACATTCCTGCCGGCATGCTGGACAGCGAATATCAAAGCATTCTGCACCAGCTTGCCCATCAGGACGGCAGCCACCACCACGGCGAGGAATGCGACCATGAGGCGGAACTGAGCGATTCGGAGAAAAAAGAATACCGCGACATCGCCAAACGCCGCGTCAAACTGGGTCTGGTACTGGCGGAAATCGGCCGTCAAAACAAAGTCGAAGTTGCGCAAGGGGAATTACAGCAGGCTGTGATCAACGAGGCGCGCCGCTACCCCGGACAGGAAAAACAGGTTTTTGATTATTACCAGAAAAATCCGCAGGCACTCGAGGCTTTACGCGCCCCGATCTATGAGGAAAAAATTGTTGACTTTATTCTGGAAATATGTTCTGTTACGGATACAAGCGTGGAATTTGAAGAATTGCTGAAGCTGGCGGAAGAGGCTGAACAGCCTGGGAAACCGGCATCCGGCACCAAAAAGGCGAAGACAAAAAAATCTTCGGCAAAAAAAGGTGCGGAAGAGAAAAAATCGACCTCTTCAAAATCCAAAGAAAAAAAACCGGCCGGCAAAAAGACAGAAAAATAAGCCGCACCGGACTAAAAATAAAAATGGCTTGTAAACGAGGGTAGAGTTTTTTTTGAGAAAACAATAAAAACTCGATTTTTGAGGTAAGGTGAAACTGGGCGGGATCGACATTGTATGTTCTGTTGCATCTTCTGCAACAAAACAAACCGGGTCGATCCGGCTGACAAAGAAAGGCAAGAAAAACGATGGAAAGCAAGAAAAGCAATTTCGAAATGGTCAAGGCAATGTTTGAAAACCTGTCTCCCCAAGAGCAGGAAACATTGACCCAAAAAGGCCCCGAAGGCAATTTTATCCCGACGATTGAAGAACAGGAAGGCGGCCGCACAACGCGCTGGGATCTCTTCTCCCGCCTTTTGACAGAGCGTATTGTCCGCCTTGACGGACAGGTCAACGGCGCAATGGCTGCCGTTGCACAGGCCTCTCTGCAATATCTGGATGCAATGGACAACAAAAAGCCGATTCGCATGATTATTAATTCGCCGGGCGGCTCCGTTCTTGACGGTCTGGCCATTTACGACACGATGCGCGAAATTGAAGCGCCGGTTCACACACAAGGCTACGGTCTGATGGCCTCCATGGGCTCGCTGTTGCTGGTCGCCGGTGACAAACGCGCCGCTGCGAAAAACTCCAGCGTGATGATTCACCAGGTCTCCGCAGGAACGCAAGGCACATTTACCGACATGGAAATCAGTATCGAGAACACCGAGCGCCTGTACAAGCAATTGGTTGACATCTATGTCGCGCATACGGGTATTTCGGAAGAGAACGTTGTAAAACTTCTCAGCCGTGACAACTGGCTGTCACCAGAAGATGCAAAAAAGCTGAACATCATTGATGAAATCATCCCGCACAGAAAGCCGGCACCGTATGAGCATATGGTCAACAAAGGCACGACAAAGCTGAAGCGCAAAACCTTTAACGAGGAAAGCAAAGAGCTGTTGCAGGAAATCTTTGACGAGCGCAGCAAAAAAGCCAACGACAACAAAGCGGCTCCGGCCAATACGGTCGCAACGCCCGCAACGAAAAAAGGCGGCCCCTCGACGCCGTAACCAAAAGAATTAAGGCCTTCTTTTAAAAAAGAAACGCCTTTCTTTGTGAAAACCGCCCCTTTCATCGGGGGCGGTTTTTTCTTTCCCTGTATTTTCATTGACCGTTTTATAATGCCGTGGCATTCTGAACACGTCGATCCCGACGCATCATAAAAAGACAAGAAAAGAGGCAGAAATGAGCGAATTTGATCATCCCGTTGATACTTTGGTTCCGATCGTTATTGAACAGACCGCACGCGGCGAGAGGTCGTTCGATATTTATTCGCGGTTGCTGAAAGAACGCATCATTTTTCTCAACGGCGAGGTGCACGACCATATGTCTGCCCTGATCTGCGCCCAGCTTTTGCATCTGGAATCGGAAAACCCGAAAAAAGACATTTACATGTATATCAATTCGCCCGGCGGTGTTGTCACCTCGGGTCTGTCGATTTACGACACGATGCAGTATATCCGCCCCGATATCGCCACGGTCTGCATGGGGCAGGCCTGCTCGATGGGATCGCTGTTGCTGACGGCCGGAGCTGAAGGAAAGCGCTTTTCCCTGCCCAATGCGCGGATCATGATCCACCAGCCCTCCGGCGGCGCACGCGGACAGGCCACAGATATCGAAATCCAGGCCCGCGAAATTCTTGCCCTGAGAAAACGCCTGAACCAGCTTTACGTTCATCACACAGGACGCAAGCTGAAGGAGATTGAAACGGCGATGGAGCGCGACAATTTCATGGATCCCGTCAAGGCAAAAGAATTCGGCCTGATTGATCAGGTTGTTGACAAACGCCCCGCACCCGAAAATCAGGACGATAAAGACAAAGATGACAAAAAGGGCGATAAAAAGAAATAACGCCGCCCGACTGTCAAAGCTTTGTTAAAGAAAAACGGGCATAATAAAAGATATGTCCGCCATGTGGTATGATAAAAAAATAACCTGTAAAACGAAACGGTAAAACAGATATGTCCGACCGGTTGGAAGATATGCCCGACGATACTCCCGACGATGCAAAAGAATATGCGGTTTTGCCGCTGCGCGATATTGTGGCCTTTCCCTATATGATCGTGCCGCTTTTCGTCGGGCGTGAGAAATCCGTGCATGCGCTGGAATATGTGATGCGCGAAAACAAAAAAATCCTGCTGGTCACGCAAAAAAATGCCGGCAAGGATGACCCGAGCGAGGATGATCTGTATGAAATCGGCACAGTGGCCACAATTCTGCAGCTTTTGAAACTGCCGGACGGCACCGTAAAAGTTCTGGTGGAAGGCAAAAGCCGCGCGCGGATTCTGTCTTTCCTCGACAATCCCGATTATTTCGAGGCGCGCTGCACGCCCGTTCCCGACCGTATGCCGGTTTCGGCGGAAAGCGACGCGCTCAAAGGGCTTGTCCGCGCCACCGTCGGCGAATTTGAACAATACGTCAAGCTGAACAAAAAAATTCCGCCGGAGGTCATCCCGACGGTCGCCCGTGTCGAAGAACCGGGCAAGCTGGCGGATATGATTGCCTCGCATCTTTTGCTGAAAATACCGGAAAAACAGGATTTGCTGGAAATCAGCGATGTCGCCGCGCGGCTGGAGCGGATTTTCTCCTTCATGGAGGGGGAAATCAACGTGCTGGAAATGGAGCGCAATATCAGAAACCGCGTCAAACACCAGATGGAAAAGACGCAGCGCGAATATTATCTCAGCGAACAGATGAAAGCCATCCAGCGCGAACTTCATGACACGGAAGAAGGTATGGACGAGCTCTCCGAAATCGAGGAGAAGATCGAAAAAACCAAACTCAGCAAGGAAGCCAAAACCAAAGCGCAGAACGAGTTGCGCAAATTGCGGCAAATGAGCCCGATTTCGGCCGAGGCCACAGTGGTGCGCAATTATCTCGACTGGCTTTTGGATATTCCGTGGCAAAAACGCACACGCATCAAAAAAGACCTGAAGGCGGCGGGAAAAATTCTTGATGAAGACCATTACGGGCTGAAAAAGGTTAAAGAGCGCATTCTGGAATATCTCGCCGTGCAGCACCGCGTCAACAAGATCAAAGGCCCGATTCTGTGCCTTGTCGGCCCGCCCGGAGTCGGAAAAACCTCTCTGGGGCAGTCCATCGCACGGTCAACAGGCCGGAATTTTGTCCGTATCTCGCTCGGCGGCGTACGTGACGAGGCGGAAATTCGCGGCCACCGCCGCACCTATATCGGCGCCATGCCGGGCAAGATCATCCAGAGTGTAAAAAAAGCGAAATCCTCCAACCCGCTTTTTCTGCTGGACGAGATCGACAAGCTCGGCAGTGACTGGCGCGGTGATCCGTCTTCGGCACTGCTGGAAGTGCTGGACCCGGAACAGAACCATACCTTCAACGACCATTATCTGGAAGTTGATTACGATCTTTCCGATGTCATGTTCATCTGCACGGCCAACAGCCTGAACCTGCCGCGGCCGCTGCTCGACCGCATGGAGGTTATTCGCCTGTCCGGCTATACGGAAGATGAAAAGGTCGAAATCGTCAACCGCCACCTGCTGCACAAGCAGATCAAGGCAAACGGGCTGAAGAAAACCGAATTTTCCATTTCCGAAAACGCGCTGCGCGATCTGATCCGCTATTACACGCGCGAGGCCGGTGTCCGCAATCTGGAACGCGAAATCTCCAACCTCGCCCGCAAGGCGGTCAAAGAGATTTTGATGAAAAAGAACAAAAAGAAAATCAGCATCACGCCGCGTAACCTGAAAAAATATGCCGGCATCCCGAAATATGATTACGGCAAGCTTTATGAGGAAGACCGCGCCGGTCTGGTCACAGGGCTGGCCTGGACGGAAACCGGCGGCGACATCCTGTCGATCGAGGCTGTCACCTATGCCGGAAAAGGCAAGATTACCATGACAGGCAAACTTGGCGATGTGATGAAGGAATCCATTCAGGTTGCGGAAATGCTGGTCAAATCCCGTGCGCCTTCTCTGGGTATCCTGCCGGAGGTGTTCGAGACCGTCGGCGTACATATCCACGTTCCCGAAGGCGCAACACCGAAAGACGGCCCTTCGGCCGGTATTGCCATGGTCACGGCGATTGTCTCCAGCCTGACGGGGATTCCGGTGCACCGCGACATCGCCATGACGGGCGAAGTTGATCTGCTCGGGCAAGTCTTGCCGATCGGCGGGCTGAAAGAAAAGCTGCTTGCGGCATTGCGCAGCGGCATCACCAAGGCGCTGATTCCGTCGGAAAACGTCAAAGATCTGGAAGATATTCCCCAGAATGTCAAAAAAGCGCTGGAGATTATTCCCGTTTCCAAGATCGATGAAGTGCTCCAGCACGCGCTGACAAAGGCTCCGCAGCCCATAAAACCGGAAGATAATGAAAAAATGAAAGAGATTACTGAAAAAACCGGCAAAAAAATCGCCGAAGATGTAATTCGTCATTGAGATTCCGCAGAAAACCAGCAATTATAGATGTGTCGAGTGATTCGAAGCGCGGAAAACAAGGGGCGGTGACGCCCTTGGATTTTTTCGCGCCGGATCTATCGCACCGAACGGATTATTTTCCGGACGATATGTCGGAGTGATCCCGGTTCGTTTTAACCGTAACTTTGAAGGAGTAGTACTATGAACAAAAGTGAACTGATTGATTTTATCGCGAAGAACGCTGACCTTAAAAAGACCGAAGCCGCACGCGCTTTGGAAGCTTTCATGTCCGGCGTTTCCGTGACCCTGAAAAAAGGCGGCAAAGTACAGCTGATCGGCTTTGGTACATTCGACATTACCAAGCGTAAAGCCACCAAAGGCCGCAACCCGCAAACCGGTGAGCCGTTACCCATCACTGCCCGCCGCGTCCTCACCTTTAAGCCTAGCCAAGTGCTGAAAGCCGCCCTCAACCCCAACCGCAAGAACACGTAAGCACGCTCACGTTTCGGCCGTAGAGTTCGAGGTGCTGAAGCGCTGTCATCGGGTTCGTGCCGAGGCCCCAGCGCAGCCGCGCTTACTTAACCGGGCTCACACACCTCCAGTGCTTGCGATGCGGCTTCAGACGTGCTTTATACGCGCCGCGGCGGCCCTCTCGGGGGTGCTTGCTGCTCGGGGCGTGGC
>SKHU01000270.1 GCA_007116755.1 Alphaproteobacteria bacterium | reverse complement strand
TATTCGAGATTTCTACCCATTTTTCGCCGCCGCTGAGTTTGGCGACTTTGTGATAGACCTCCGTCATATACGGAACACGGCTGTCCCCGTCGCGGTAAACGCGGTGACCGAACCCCATCACCAGCTTTTTATTGGCCAGCGCGTCATCGATCCAGTCCTGCGCCTTTTCCGGCGTATCGATCTCCAGCAGCATATGCATGACGGCCTCGTTCGCGCCGCCGTGCAGCGGGCCTTTCAGCGATCCGATCGCGCCCGTGACCGCTGCGTAAATATCCGACAGCGAGGAAATGATCGTGCGCGCCGTAAAGGTCGAGGCATTGAAACTGTGTTCGGCATAAAATGTCAGCGACATATCAAATGCCTTGACGATCTCCGGCTCCGGCACGTTTTCAAAACACATATGAAAGAAATTTTCTGCCAAGGACAAATCCGTACGCGGCGCGACCGGCTCTTTGCCGTTTTTGATGCGGAAATCCGCCGCGACAAGAACGGGCAGTTTTGCCAGCATATTCACAGATTTATCAAGATTGGCCGCAGGGCTGTTATCCGCCCATGCGGGATCATTCGCGCCAAGAAAGCTGATCGCCGTGCGCAGCGTATCCATCGGATGCGCGTCCTTGTTCATCAGGCGCAGCACGTCAAGACAGGCGGGATCGACCGCGCGCAGGCTGCGTTCGTGTTTTTCAAATGCGGCGCGCTCCTCCGCATTCGGCAATTCGCCGTGCCACAGCAGATAGGCCACATCTTCAAAAGAACAGTATTTCGCCAGATCCTGCACCGCATAGCCGCGATAGGTCAGCGTGTTGGTGTCCTCGACCACGGTGGATATCGCCGTGGTATCGACATAAACCCCTGCGAGACCTTTAAAGATTTCCAGACCGGACATGGCGCAAAACTCCTTATTTTGTATTATTTTGTATTGTATTTCGTTTTGTCTGTTTTGCGCCCAATTTTGCAGATTTTCAGGCTTTTGTCGAGCGGAAAGCAAACGGCCGGTTCCCGTTTATAAGGAACCGGCCGCTTACGGTACAGAGGAGTGTTAATCCTTATTTATTTGCGGGGCCGCCGCTTTTGCGGTTTCTCCGGACTTTGGCTGCGATATCGGCTGCACCGGTATCGCTGTTGTCATTGGCTTTGGCTTCTTCGGTGAACATATCCGAAGCTTTATCGGATTTCTTCGTCGAACCGCCACCGGAGCGCTCGTTGTCGCGGGACACATTGTCACCTTTGGCGGCCAGCGCCTTGTCGGATTTATGTGTTAAATCAGCCAGCTCTTCCTCGGCTTTCTTCAGCATCTTGCGACCGGCAAGACGCTTTTGCTCGAACTCTGCATCGTTTTGCAGCGTGCTGCCGATGATTTCCTTCAGCTTCTTCTGGTTCTCCAGGAGGTTGCCGATCTCGTTCAGGCGGCTTTCCTGGATCGCCTTCGCGTTCTTGGCCGACATACCCTGCAGCTCGATGGACAGGTCATCCGTCTCCGCACCGAAGCGCGAATGTTCGAGGATGGCGCGTCCCTGCTTCATGGACTGGCCTTGCAGCGAAGCTTTCGCCAAAGCTGTTTTCCACTGATTGATGCCGTTTTTGCGCATCTTCTTGATGGTTTTGATGTATTCGCGGTTGGTCTTGGCCTGTTGTGCCAATTCCAGCACGTCGCGGCGTGCGCGGAACATCACGACCTCAAGTTCCAGCACCTGATCGAAAAAGTCGGATGCGGAGGTTTGCAGATTACGCAGAGTTGTCTCGTTATCCGGCGTTCTTTCCTGATCAAAGCGCTTTTTCGCCTCGGGGATCAGCTCTTCGTCGTAAATACGCAGAATTTCGTCACCCGCAGCAATGTAAAGACGCAGATCATTCACCGCGTTCAGGTTGGTTTTACCCAGATTTTCGACCTGAATGGCGTGGTTGACCAAGCTTCTTTCCAGCTTTTCGATGGAATCGGCCGCTTTCTGCAACTGCTTGCGCTTTTCGGGAAGCTCGCGCAACAGGGCGGCTTCACGTGCCTCTTCGGCTTCGCGCTCTTTTTCTTCACGCTCGGCTTTTTTCGAGGTCAGGGCGCGCCATGTGCTTTTCAAAACACCGGCACCGAATTTTCCGGCTTCTTTGGCCGCATCTGCGGTTTTGCCGAGAATTTCCTTGCCGCTGCCCAGCGTACGGTCTTTCAGGAAGGCAAGGCCTTCTTCAAAGTTGCGATCTTCGACAATACCGCGCACTTTTGACATCGTATCGTCAAAAACGGTGTATTGGTCGGTGGATTTGCTCTGGATTTCCAGAAGCTTGTCCGTCAACTCGCCAAGCTGGTCGGTGACCGTGCTGCCATAGCTGATGATGTTGTCGAAATCATCCGGCGCCTGCAGAATGGTGTCGATATGCTCGTCCATAATCTGGATTTCTTTTTGCAGACGGCGAATATTGGCAACCTCTGCCTTCAGCGCAGACATTTTCTCTTCGTCATCCGCAGTTTTGCCGGCTTTCGCATCCAGAGCCTTGTATTCCTTGATCAGCTCTTTCAGCTTCGGCTCTTTTTCTTCAAGCTCGCGCGACATATCCTGATAGGCGGGAATCGTCCAGCCCATTTTTTCACGGGCGCTGACGGATTTCTTCTTGCGCATTTCCTGTTCCAGGCGGCGCTGCTCGAATTCCTCTTCGGTTTCGTCTGCGCCCTGCTCAAGCGGAGCCTCATCCGAATCCGAATCTGCTTTCAGATCGTCGGAAGCATCATCACCGAAAAGCTCCTCGTCGCTCATGTCGAAAGCATCGGTTTTTTTCTTGTCGTCAAAATCGAAATCATCTTTATCAGCCATAGCGTCTTCTCCTCTTTAAATCAAATCTTCCAGGCTTTGGAATTTATTTTAACCCACTCCCCTTCATAAAAAGCGGTCAAGCCGAAATTCCGGCAATTACCAAGCGCTTTCTATCAAGTCTGTCCATTCACATCAAGCGTGTCACGCACCGGATTTTTCCAAAATTCCCCGGCTCCGGGACACACGCTTGTTAACGAATAATTAACCTTTTACACAGTTTTCATGATTATGTCAATAAAAAAATATGAAAAAGGTATATTTTCAAACAAAAGCAGAGCCTGTTTTATAATATAAATCCGTCCACAGCACAAGGATTATCGGCACAGGCGGAGGACGGCGCACAGCTGCGGCGGAGAATCGCTTTTAACGCTGGACAAATCCCCGATTTTGCGTTAAACAGGCCGCACACGGCATCAGAGCACCGTTTTGCGAAAGGCGGTGCTTTTATATATGCCGGATAAACTGAAAACACATGCAGATGCTTCTGCGGCTTTGTTTTTTAAGGATTTTTCAAAAGAATCTCCCGCCAAAAACGGCCGCTCCGGTGTTTTGCAGAAAAAGCGGCAGGCGATTCGCCAAAATCTTTGATTTTCAAGAATCACCTTGTCCGTAATTTTTCTGAAAAACTTGACACAGCGCTGCAGAGGATAAACCGGTAAATTTTAAAAGGACCAACAACAACATGACTCAAAAAGAAAAAGCACAATTCACCATGCGCCAGCTGCTGGAAGCCGGCGTACATTTCGGCCACAACACACGCCGCTGGAACCCGAAGATGAAACCCTATATTCACGGTTCCCGCAACAGCGTCCATATCATCGATCTTGAAAAAACCGTACAGCTTTTGCATGAAGCATTGCTGGCTGTCCGCAATATCGTCGCATCGGGCGGACGCGTTCTGTTTGTCGGCACGAAGCGTCAGGCCGCCGATAAAGTGGCGGAAGCCGCAGCACGCAGCGGACAATATTACGTCAACCATCGCTGGCTTGGCGGTATGCTGACCAATTGGAAAACCGTGTCAAACTCGATTCGCCGTCTGCACGAGCTGGAAAAACAGCTGGCTGACGGAGAAATGCGCAAGCTTTTGACCAAAAAAGAGCTGCTGCAACTGACGCGCGAGTATGAAAAGCTGGAAAAGGCGCTGGGCGGTATCAAGGAAATGGGCGGTCTGCCCGATGCGCTGTTTGTGCTGGACATCAACAAGGAAGATCTGGCCGTTGCCGAGGCACGCAAGCTGGGCATTCCGGTATTTGCAATCGTTGATACGAATTGCGATCCCGACGATATCGACTTCCCGATTCCGGGCAATGACGATGCGTCGCGCGCGATTGCGCTGTATTGCGATTTGTTCGTGACGGCAATCCTGCAGGGTCTGGAGCGTGAGCTTGCCGCATCCGGCACGGATCTGGGCGCACGCGCCGAAACACCGGTTGCGAAAAAGAAACCTGCGGCCAAAGCCAAAAAAGCGGACGAAAAGCCGGCAGCAAAACCGGACGAAAAAGCAAAAGAAGATGCGTCCAAAAAAGCACCGGCTGAAGAGGCTGCGGATGAGGCGGATACCAAAGACGCCAAAGACGCAGAACAGGGCGAAAGCGAAGCCGCTGCCGCCGTGGCCGGCGCTGCGGATGAGGATGCCGAAGCCGTCAAAGCCAAAACGGCCAGCGCTTAAATCGAAATTCAGGAGGAAAGCTGCGTAACCGCTTTCCCGAACGGGGAAGCGGCGGCGCAAAACTTAAAGTCAATACAGCAGAAAGAGGACATGAAAAATGGCAGAAATTACGGCAGCAATGGTCAAGGAACTGCGTGAGCGCAGCGGCGCGGGCATGATGGATTGTAAAAAGGCGCTGAACGAAACCGGCGGCGACATGGAAAACGCGATTGACTGGCTGCGCACCAAAGGTCTGGCCGCGGCCGCGAAAAAAGCAGGCCGCACCGCTTCCGAAGGTCTGGTGGCGATTGCCGTGGACGGAAAAACCGGCGCTGCAGTCGAGCTGAATGCCGAAACCGATTTTGTTTCCCGCAACGAACAGTTCCAGAAATTTGTGCTGGATCTGGCAAATCTGGTGCTGCAGCACGGCGTATCGCCTGAAGATCTGAAAGCGGCCGATCTGGGCGGTAAAACTGTCGAAGAGGCACTGACGGATCTGATCGCCACGATCGGTGAAAACATGCAGCTGCGCCGCACCGCGCGCCTGTCGGTTGAAAACGGTGTGATCGCCGGATACACGCATAGCGCATTGGTGCCGGGTGCCGGTAAAATCGGCGTTCTGGTGGCGCTGCACTCCACGGCCGATACCGGAAAACTGGAAGAGCTCGGCCGCCAGCTGGCGATGCATATCGCCGCATCCCGGCCCGAGGCGCTGGATATCGCAAGCGTCGATCCCGATGCGCTGGAACGCGAACGCGCAGTTCTGAAAGAACAGGCGCTGGCTGAAGGAAAGCCCGCCGATATCGTCGAAAAAATGATGGAAGGCCGTATCCGCAAATATTACGAGCGGGTCGTACTGATGGAACAGACCTACATCATGGACAACGAAAGCAAAATTTCGGCTGTGCTGGAAAATGCGTCCAAAGAACTCGGCGCAGAAGTCAAGCTGACGGGCTTTGTCCGTTTCGAACGCGGCGAAGGCATCAGCAAGGACGACGACGATTTCGCCTCCGAAGTCGCCGCCATGGCGGGCTGACCAAATATCCCGCGCCGTGACAGGCTTGAAAGGGATATAAAGAAATTATAAAAACCCCGGGGGCATTCTCCGGGGTTTTTTACGTGGCGCTCTGAAAGGTTTTTACATCTTCTGCTGCGATAGGCTAAAATACCGTAGCAGAAAACAAAAAAAGACCCCGCCATGACCGCAAAAATCCCCGCCGATATCGATATTGCCCGCACCGCACAAATGAAACCCGTTCAGGAAATCGGGGAAAAACTCGGCATACCCGCCGATGCGCTGCACCCGTATGGCCCGCATATCGCCAAAATCGACGAAAGTTTTACCGGCACGCTGAACGGCAAAAAAAACGGCAAGCTCGTACTGGTGACGGCGCTGACGCCGACTGCACCGGGCGAGGGCAAAACAACAACGACAATCGGGCTGGGTGACGCTTTGGCACGGCTGGGCAAAAAAACCGCCATCTGCCTGCGCGAGCCGAGTCTGGGGCCCTGTTTCGGTATGAAGGGCGGCGCAGCCGGCGGCGGCTATGCGCAGGTTGTGCCGATGGAAAGCATCAATCTGCATTTTAACGGTGATTTTCACGCCATCGGCGCGGCGCATAATCTGCGTTCGGCCATGCTGGACAATCACATCCATTGGGGCAACGCGCTGGAGATTGACCTGCGCCGCATCCCGTGGAAACGCGTGATGGATATGAACGACCGCAGTTTGCGCCAGATTGTGCTGGGGCTGGGCGGGCGCGGCCATTCCTATCCGCGCGAAAGCGGTTTTGACATCACTGTTGCCTCCGAAGCAATGGCGATTTTCTGTCTGGCGCGCAATCTTGCCGATCTGACGGAAAAGCTTGGCCGTATCGTTGTCGGTTATACGCGCAAGGGAAAACCCGTCACCGCCGGCGATCTTGATGCGCACGGGGCGATGGCCGTGCTGTTGCGCGATGCGTTCCGTCCCAATCTGGTGCAGACGCTGGAAAATACGCCCGCGCTGATCCATGGCGGCCCGTTTGCCAATATCGCGCATGGCTGCAATTCGCTGATCGCCACACAAACCGCGATGAAAACCGCCGAATATACGGTGACGGAAGCCGGATTCGGCGCCGATCTCGGCGCAGAGAAATTCCTGCATATCAAATGCCGCAAAGGGGAAATTGCGCCTGCGGCGGCGGCGGTAGTCGTCACAATCCGCGCGCTGAAAATGCATGGTGGCGTCAAAAGCGACGATATGGAAAAAGAAAATATCAAAGCGCTGGAAGACGGGCTTTGCAATCTTGACCGCCATTTTGAAAATCTGGAAAAATTCGGCGTGCCGCCTGTTGCGGCGGTCAACCGTTTTTCCGCCGATACGCCGGCGGAAATCGATGCCGTCACCGCCTTTTGCAAAAGCCGGAACGTGCCGGTTTTTCTCTGCGACCACTGGGCACGCGGCGGCGCGGGGGCGGAGGAGCTGGCCGCGGAAATCGTCAAAATCTGCGAGAAGCGCGACAACCCGTCCTTCACCCCGCTTTACAACGGAGATACGCCGCTGTTTGAAAAAATTACGCGGGTTGCCACAGAGCTGTACCGCGCGGGCAGCGTGATTGCGCCGCCTGCGGTGATGAAACAGCTTGCCGATTGGGAAAAAGCCGGATACGGCGACCTGCCCGTCTGCATGGCCAAGACGCAATACAGTTTTTCCACCGATCCGGCGCTGAAAGGCGCGCCCGAAGGCCACCGCGTCACGATCCGCGAAGTGCGGCTGGAGGCAGGGGCGGGATTTGTCGTCGCCATCTGCGGCGAGATGATGACCATGCCCGGCCTGCCGCGCAGCCCTGCCGCCGAAACCATCCGCCTGAATGCGGCAGGAGAGATCGAAGGCCTGTTTTAGGAGCGTCCGATGATTATTCTGTTTTATATGGCGGTGCTTGTTTCGCTTTTGGTTCTGCGTTACCGCGCCGCAACAGGTCATCGCATGTCGGAAAAACGTGACGGGCTGGGACGGGTGTATTATGAAGGCGTTAATATTGTCGAGGCGGTGAAACGCCCGGAGTCTCCCCGCGGAGGCAGAAGTGTCGTGGATATCGGTCTGAAACTTGACCGGCCGTTTTTTTTCCGCATCAGACGCCTATCGGCGCTGCCGGTTATGCTGGAACATATGAAACTGGCGGAATATGTCGACGGTATTCCGGGCGCGGGGCTGGCTTTTGTCGCGGAGCATCCCGACGATCTCCGCGAACTGATCAACAACCGGACGGCGAGAGAGGCGATTTACGACATTTTTGTGCATTACGAGGCTGAAAAAATTGTCTGTTTCGGCCAAAGAATCTGGGTGAGGCTGCGCGGCGCCCGTTTGAAAAATTACAACGGAACGATGCGCAGCGCGCTTCTCTCCCGACTTTGGGAAATTGCCCATGTTGCACAAGAAAACGAGCAGGCGCGTGCGGGAACAGGTCGGGAATTTCACGGTGCGCTGCGCCTTCCCTGGGTTATGGCCGCGCATCTGGCCTTGCTGGCTTGCGGCATATTTGCGGGTTTTTACCTGTTGATAGATGATCGTGTCACATTCCTGAATCCTGTCACGCTGTGGGTTTACGGTTTTCTGCTTGCCATTCCGTTATCACTGCTGTGGGTCAATATTTTGTACAAGTTTTTACGGCGGACGATGTGGACAATACTGGCGCTGGCGGATTTTATCCTGCTCGGCCTGACCGGGATTGTGCTTTTATCCGTTTCGGGGATTTATGCCGCCAATCGCTATTTGCCCCAGCCGCCGGCCGTACACATCAACAGCTATGTGGATAATACGGTTTGCAGCATCCGTTGCCACGTAACGACAGGAGGCCATGGGATAGGATGGGATGCAAAACTCTCCGGCGAGGAATGCAGGGCGGAACATCGCAACAAACTTATTGTCGGGATGCGCCAACAATCCCGCTGTCTGGAGAGGATCGATTATGATTTTACGCTCTTGACCGCGCCCGTGCCGGATATGGACAAAAGCCTGAAAATTCGCGTAACGCGGGAGGATTTTGACACGATCACTCTCGGCGATCCCGTCAGCATAGCTGTTTACAGAGGCGCATTCGGGCTGCGCTGGATCGACAAAGATGAATGGCGCTAGAAATACAGGTTTGTTCGGGAATTTTTCTGTATGGGATGATGTGCTATTATTAAATTTATAACACCGGAGTTGTAAGGAAAAACTCTTTGGCCCTTCTGTTCTACATCGCTGTTTTTGTTTCGCTTATGGCTTTGCGTTACCGCACCGCGACCGGAGGTCGCCTGTCGGAAAAACGTGATACGCAAGGACGGGCTTATTATGAAGGCTTTAGTATAACCGATACTCTGACAAAAAGTCCCGAGACCCCCCACAACCACAGAAACGTTCTGAATCTCGGTCTGAAACTCGACCGGCCGGCTTTTTTTCGTATCAGACGCACATCAGCATTGCTGGATCCTCTGGAACTTCTTGGACTGGCAAAATATATCGACGGTATTCCGGGCGCCGGGCTGGTTTTTGTCGGGGAGCATCCCGATGACCTCCACGAGTTGATCGACAACCCGTCGGTAAAAGAGGCGATTGATGAAATTTTTATGGATTACCATGCTGAAAAAATTGTCTGTTTCGGCAGAAAAATCTGGGTGCGGCTGCGCGGCATGAGTCTGGAAAATTATGACGAGACGGTGCGCGACGCGTTGCTTGACCGACTCTCGAAGATTGCCCGCGTTGCAAAAGAAAATGCGGAGAAGCGGGAGGGGACAAAGCGGGAATTTCACGGTGCGCTGCGTCTTCCCTGGGTTATGGCGGCGCATCTACTTTTGCTGGGCGGCGGAATTCTGGCGGCATTTTCTCTTATTATCGAGAATACGTCCTACCTTTTTTTGCAACCACATATGTTCTGGATGGTCTCGTTATGCCTGGCTGTGTTGCTGTCGGCGCTTTGGGTCGCGGCTCTGTGCAAATTTTTGCGGCGCACGATGTGGACAACACTGGCGCTGATGGATTTTATCCTGATCGGCCTGACCGGAATCGTGCTTTTATCCGTTGCAGGAATTCATGCTGCCAACCGCTATTTGCCCCAGCCGCCGGCCGTACACATCAACAGCCATGTGGAGCATGCGCTTTGCAATATCCGCTGCTATGCAACACTGCAATCGGAGGGGCCCAGCCCCGATTCGGGAGGACAATTCGCAGGCGCTCCCTCTGATGTAAACTGGTCCGGTGAGGAATGCAGGCCGGAAAATCGCAGAAGATTTGTCATCGATATGCGCAAAGAATCCCGTTGTATCGAGCGGATCGATTATAATTTTACGCTCTGGACCGCGTTGATACCGGAGCTGGACAGACCCCTGACGTTTCGTGTGACGCAGGAGGAGTTTGACAAGATTACCACCGGTGATCCGATCCGCATACCTCTTTACCGCGGCGCACTCGGTCTGCGCTGGGTTGATAAAGACGGCTGGCACTAGGCGGATACCGGTTTGTTTCGGGAATTTTCCCGGATGGATGACGTGTTATGATTTAAGTTTATAACCTCTGCGCCGTAAGGAAAATCTTTTTGGCTCTTCTGTTTTATATCTCTGTTTTTGTTTCGATTCTGGTGTTGCGCTACCGTATTGCGACCGGAAAACGCCTGTCTGTGAAAAGCGACGAAAAAGGCCGTTCTTATTACGAAGGCACTAATATTATCGAAGCCGTAAAAAATCCGGACAGCAAGAACCGCCGCAGAAGCGTCATTGATCTGGGGCTGGATATGGGGTGCAGCGCCTATTTTCGTATCCGCCGGAAAACACTGATGCTGCGTTTTTTGCAGCATTTCGGGCTGGCGCAAGAGCTTTCCGACACTGTTTCGAAAGATCTGGTTTTTATCGCCGACCACCCTGACGATCTCCACGACCTGACCCTCAACAGCGAGGTGATGCACGCGGTTGAAAAGATTTTCTCTTTCCCCGAAACCGAAAGGCTGATCTGCTTCGGCTCAAAAATATGGGTGAAATTGCGCGGTATAGGGCTTGAAGAAAGTCGGGAAAAGCTGCACGAAAGCATTCTCCGCAATCTCTGGGAAATCAAACGGGCTGTAGAGGAAAACGCCGCGCGGCGCAGTGAGAACCGGCGTTTCAGCGGAGCCAGACGTCTGCCGTGGATTATGGCCGCACATCTGGCCATGCTGGGATGCGGTGTTCTTCTGGTGCTGCAGTTTATCACCTATGATACCTCCCATCCGGTTGAGCCCGGGTCTCTCAGGGGGGCTTCTGTGCTGCTGACGATGATATGGTCTGTCCTTTGGCTGGTGCTGCTGCATGTTTTGTTAAAGCGGACGATGTGGACAATACTGGCGCTGGCGGATTTTTTTGCGATCGGCTTTACGGGGATTCTGTTTTTATCCTTTTTGGGGCTTTATAACGCCAATATTTATTTGCCGCAGGCCGCGCCGCTTCCGCACGGTGCTGTCATCGCAGAAAAACGCTGCACCATCAACTGCTATGCGACGGCGCACCATCTGTCCGGAGAGGAATGCGGGCCGGAAGACCGCAGAAGAATTATTGTCGAGCTGCGCAAAAAGAGCCGCTGCATCAATCAGATCGAGCATGAATATAGTATAACCGTTGTTTTGAGAGAATACGATCTCCCGCCCGTCAGGATAAAGATCGGGCAGGAGGAATTCGACCGTGCTGAAGAGGGAGGTATCTGGGAGATACCGGTCTATCCCGGCGCACTTGGCCGTCCGTGGTTTGACAGAGCCGACATGCGCTAGATATTCGTTTTGACCTTAATCCTCTGTAAAAATATCCGGCGCTTTGTGAATCATACATTGCCACGCATATTCATTGATCCAGTCGGCCAGCGTGTAATACCAGTGATTATGCCCGTCCAGTTCGATATAAGAGGCGGCATGTCCGGCATCGGCAAAAAACTGTGCAGCCTCCCGCGCTTTTTCCGGCGAGACGACAGGGTCTTCCGAACCGATCATCAGACAAAGCGGGATTTTGCGTTTGGCGTTGCGCACCGCCTCCTGATAGGGCGGGGAAACAAGCATGGCCGCATGTACGGAAACTGCGGCGATCCGTTCGGAAAAATCTGCGGCAAACGGCAATGCGGCCATACCGCCTGCAGAATGCCCGAACAGATAAATCCGGTTGCGATCAATCGCCGGATTACTGAACATCACTGAAAAGAGCCGTTCGAAAGATGATTTTTCCGCGGCATAATCCCATTCGCCGTCCTTGCCGTCGGGTGCGACCAGAATCACGCCGTGCCGGTCGGCCAGCGCACGCCACCGATCCGCCATCGCCAGACCATCACGATTTCCGCCGTGCAGCAGAATGAGGGCAGGAAGCCGGCCGGATTCCGGATTTTCGGGCGTATAAAGATAAAAATTCTGTGCGCCGGGTTGACGGGTCAGCCCTTTTTTCTTGATGCCCTCCGGATTCGGCGTAAACGGATAGTGATAATCCGAAGGATCGATTGGCGGCATAATATAATGCTCTTCCAGCGTTCTTGGGGCAAAAGAGGCGGAAGGGCGGCCTACGCTGCCCTTTGATCTCCCCTTATCCCCCGCAGCCAATACTCTGATTTCAGAAAAAATATTGCGCGATACGTCCGGCACAATAAAAAAAAACAAAACCGTTCCCAAAAAAACAAAACTCAGAATAATTGCAACGGCTTTCATTTCCCTGTCGCCTGTGACTATTGCCTGTTTTCGTCACCGCCCGTAGGCCGCGTCGCATACATCATACATTGCAGCAGCGTTTCGTTAAACCAGTCGGCCAGCGTGTAATACCATTCGTTATGCCCGTAGATTTCAATCATCACAGTCGAATGACCGTGATGTGCCAGTGTTTCCGCCGTCCATCTGACCTGCGCCAGCGGAAAACGCGCATTTTCGGTACCGGTCAGCAAACAATAGGGTATTTTGCGCGGGGCGGCCGCGATAATCGGTAAATGGCGCTGGTCGTCAATCATACCCGCATGGGTGCCGACGGCGGCAATATCGTCGGAAAATTCAGCCCCCATCGTAATCGCCATCACGCCGCCATGGGCGTGGCCGACAATATAAATGCGGTCGGGATCAACCTGCGGGTCATTGCGCAGTTTTTTAATAAGCCGGCGGATAAAACGGCGATTGTCTTTATAGACCCATCCGCCGAAACGCCCGTCCGGTGCAACGAGTTTCAGATGATGCCGGTCGGCGGCCTGACGCCACATATCCCCCATCGATACGCCGTCACGGCGCGATTCATGCAAAAGAATAACGGCAGCGGCGTTGCCTCTGTCCTGCACGGGGCGCGGTGTATAGACGTAATAGCTGCGCCGCAGAAAATTCACATACATGGCATGTTTACGCAATCCCGAGCGATTGGGGATATAGTGCCGCGAGTATTGCGAAACCGGCACCGGCGGCAGCAGGCGGTACTCGGTAATCTGTTGCGGCTCGGCTTTTTGCGGTTCGGGTGCAGAGCCGGTCAGAATTGTATACGCATCGCGCGGCGAATGCATGACATCATCAAACAGGTCAGGCGCAAAGAAATGGGCAGCGAAACAGAGTGCCGCAAGCAACGCGACCAGTGCGAAAGTAATCTTTTTCTTTGACATGTCTATATTATAAAAAAAATTAAAGACTTAAAAGGAACAACTCCCTTCCATTCTATACTATTCCACAGCAAAAGAAAAAGAAATCGGAAGATAAACCCCGCAAGCAGGGTGCCCTTCTCCAAAATTGACAGGGTTTATCAACAGGCTTGGAAAGATGCGCTACATGCCCGGGCGACGGGGGCGGTTGCCGCGCCGCGCATCGGCGCGGCCGTTATCGTTTCCCAAATCATCCCTGTTCAAAGGCGCTTTGCCGAGTGCGGCCGCTTTCAGGCGGGTTTCCAGCTTGTCGTAATAGCTGCGCAAGCCCGCAATCTGCTCCTCGGTTTTGTCCTTCCAGCGCGAATTCGGGTCGTTTTTGCGTTCCTCGGCAATCGCGTCAAGTTCGGCGCGGGCCTTGGGAAGCGTCATCCACGGCACGTCATCGGTTGTGGTCAGGCGTTTATACAGCGCTTCGGCGTATTTTTTGCGCGCCGCGTCCTCCATGGTTTCAGGCGCATCGGCAAAAACGATACGGCGGGCAAAGGTCAGAAACCGCCCGATCGACGGCTGGTCTTTCAGCGCCTCCTCAAACCGTTTGGGAAATTCCCCGATCAGTTTTTCGCGTTGCTCCCAATCGCCGTTTTTAAAACCGTCCATCCATAATTTGACATCGCGGCTGTGCGCCTTGCCGACAAAATCGAAAATCTGCTGTTCCGGCTCCGTGCCGTTATCATAAACCGGACGTGCTTTTTTCGCGGCTTCGGCAACGCGTTTTTGAAAATCGGGATTGCTGTGAATCATTTTTGCCCGCATTTTCAGCGTTTCTTCATCCAGATCATCCGGCATAACCGGCCCGGCAAGATTTTGCGGCATCAAAACCGGCTGCTGGTTTTTGCGCAGCGGGTGGAAGGGCTGTTTCCAATGCTCTTCATCCTGTGTTTTCATCATTTCCGCAATTTCGTCTGCGGATTTGTCGAGATAATCGGCGGGATCAAAACGCAGATCAAAAACGATATGCTCATTGGCATAAACAGGGTTTTGCGCCACGGCCGAGACCATAATATTTTCGCTGACAAAACTGCCGCGCTGCGGCGCGTGGCTGTAGGCGAAGACGGGATTGTTTTTCAAAAAACCCTCAACGCCGTCCTTGCTGCGCATTTTCAGCATCTGGTCCCAGATTTCGGGGGCTTCTTTTTTCAGCTTGCGGGCGACTGCCACCGTGGCCTCGATATCGGCCATAGCATCATGCGCAGCCTCGTCGCTGAGATCAATACCGTTCTGGGCGCAGACTTTCAAAAGCGAGATTGCGGCTGTGCCGAAGCTGGTTTTCTCCTCCAGTTTCAAAACGCCGGGCGCATAGATATGCACGGCCTTGACGAGGGTCAGCACGTCGGATTTCGTATTGCGTTCCTCGCCCCATTTTTTTGCGGAGGAGGTCAAAAACGGCTCTTCCAGATTCTGGTGCAGCGCATTCTGCAAAACCGGCTCGTCAAAACGCAGGCTGTTATAGCCCCAGAAGGTCAGCGGCCAGTCTTTTTTGTCCAGCCAGTCTTTCAGCTCATGCACAAGGTCAAACAGGCTGCCCGGTTGTTTTTCAAGATCGTCATCGGTAAAACCCGTCGTCAACAGCGCACCGGGCGAGGGCACGACCCACGGGTTGCGGCGGGCGCGGATTTCCTTGCGTTCAATCTCGTTGAGGTCGTCATCGGTGTAAATTAGGCCGATTTGCAAAATCTGTCCGAAATTGCGGTCCAGATCAGATGTTTCCAGATCGTAAAAAATATGGCCCATAAATGCCTCCTCCGGCAAAATCGTGCGGTTTTTTTATAACTGTAAGCGGGATTATCATAACATATTTTTCCGCTTTTGGAAACGCTGCATTTGGTGTAGGCTTGTTCTTCAAAAAACAGAGCTTGAAATTCAAGAAAAAAGGACAAGAAAATTGGGTGCGAAAGAATGGACACCGGAAAGCTGGACGCAAAAACCTGCCGAGCAGCTCCCCGAATATGACGATCACATGAAATTACAGGAAACGCTGGATTTCCTGCAGAAAATGCCGCCGCTGGTTTTCGCAGGCGAAAGCCGCCATCTGAAAGACAAGCTGGCTGACGCCGCCGAAGGCAACGCCTTTGTGCTGCAGGGCGGTGATTGCGCGGAAAGTTTTGCCGAGTTTCACCCGCAGAATATCCGCGACACCTTCCGCGTATTGCTGCAGATGAGCGTTATTCTGACCTTTGCCGCACGTATGCCTGTGGTCAAAATGGGACGCATGGCCGGACAATTCGCCAAGCCGCGTTCGGACAACACGGAAACGCAGAACGGGCTGACGCTGCCGTCCTACCGCGGCGATATCGTCAACGGGCTGGATTTTGACGAAAAAACGCGGCTGCCCGATCCCGCACGCATCATGCAGGCTTATAACCAGTCCACGGCAACGCTGAACCTTTTGCGGTCGTTCTCACGCGGCGGTTATGCGGATCTGCACCGCGTCAAACAATGGATTCTGGATTTTGCCAAAGGCAGCCCGGAAGGCGAGCGTTATATGACTGTGGCGCGGGAGATCGAACATGCGCTGTCTTTCCTCTCCGCCATCGGGATTGATCTGGACAGCAGCAATATCGTGCGCGAAACGGAGTTTTTTACATCGCATGAGGCGCTGCTGCTGCCGTATGAGCAGGCGCTGACCCGCACCGACTCGACAACGGGCGACTGGTACGCGGTCTCCGCGCATTTCCTGTGGATCGGCGACCGCACCCGCCAGCCCGGCGGGGCGCATGTCGAATTTCTGCGCGGCGTCAACAATCCGATCGGCATCAAATGCGGGCCGTCGCTTGATCCGGACGAGCTTTTGACGCTGCTGGATACGCTCAACCCCGAAAACGAAGCCGGACGCATCACGCTGATTTCACGTTTCGGGCAGGGCACGGTGGAAAAATATCTGCCGAAACTGATCCGCAAAACATTGCAGGAAGGACGCAAAGTCACATGGCTTTGCGATCCGATGCACGGCAATACCGAAAAATCCGCCACCGGCTACAAGACCCGCCGTTTTGACAATATGCTGGGCGAAATCCGCGAATTTTTTGCCGTCCACCGTGCGGAAGGATCGCATCCGGGCGGCATCCATCTGGAAATGACGGGGCGGGACGTGACGGAATGCACGGGCGGTGCCGACGATATTACCGAAGAGGATCTGTCGCTGCGCTATCACACCCATTGCGACCCGCGGCTGAACGCACGGCAGGCAATTGAACTGGCCTTTCAGGTGGCCGAGGAAATCCGCGCGGCACATGATACGGCAGAAAAAACTGCGGGAAAAACTGCGGAAGAAAGTGCGTAAAACGTGTTAAAAATCGCACTGGCACAGCTTAACCCCGTTCTGGGGGCGCTTCACGACAATGCGGAAAAAATTCTGCATGTGGTGCGCGACTGTGCGGGACGCGCCGATCTTATCGTTTTTAACGAATTGTCGCTGACGGGTTACCCGATTGAGGATCTGGCGCGCAAGCCGTTTTTTGTGGACAGCGCCCGCCGCTATGCGGAGGAGATGATCGCGGCTCTGCCCGACCATCATCCGGCGCTGGCGCTCAGTACGCTGTGGCCGGCTGTGGACGGCAAGGTCTATAATGCGATTTTATTCATCGAAAACAAAACCGTGACCGCCGTGCGCCCGAAACACGAATTGCCCAATTACGGCGTGTTTGACGAAGTACGCAATTTTGATGCGGGCCCTCTGCCCGAACCCGTCACATTCAAGGGGTACCGTCTGGGGATGATGACCTGCGAGGATATGTGGAAACCTGCCGTGACCGCGCATCTGAAACAAAACGGCGCGGAAATCCTGATCGCCGCCAACGGCAGCCCGTTCGAGACGGGGAAATTCGATGTGCGCACCGGCCATGCGCGAGATCGCGTACGCGAAAGCGGCCTGCCGCTGATCTACGTCAATCAGGCGGGCGGGCAGGACGAGATCGTCTTTGACGGCGCGTCTTTCATGCTCGACAAAAACGGCGAAACCGTGCTGGTCTGCCCGTCGCATTGCGAGCATGTTGCCATCACCTCATGGGCACCGGATAAACAATCTGCAGCAGGGGTGCGGCGCATTCTTGCCTGCACCGCCGCACCGGATTCCGTGCCGCTTTACGATGAAACACAAAGTATTTACCAGACACTGCTGCTGGGCTTGCGCGATTATGTGGAAAAAAACGGGTTTTCCGGCGTTGTGATCGGCATGTCGGGCGGGGTGGACAGTGCGCTGACCGCGGCGCTGGCCGCTGATGCGCTCGGCGCGGACTGCGTGCGCTGCGTGATGATGCCCTCGCCGCATACTTCCGCGCAAAGCATCAAGGATGCCAAAACCTGCGCCATGCTGATCGGGGCGCATTATGCGGAAATTCCGCTCAAAACCGCGATGGAGGAATTTGCGCATCTGCTGCGCCCCGCAACGGAGGTCAAGGGGCTGACGGCCGAAAATCTGCAGGCGCGGCTGCGCGGCGTGATTTTGATGGCGCTGTCCAACGCCTCGGGCGATATGGTGCTGGCCACGGGCAACAAATCCGAAACCGCCGTCGGTTATGCGACACTGTACGGCGATATGTGCGGCGGCTTCGCGCCGCTGAAAGATGTGTATAAAACCCTTGTCTATGAGCTGTGCCGCTGGCGCAACGCGCATTTTCCCGACCATGCGCTGGGGCGGGAGGGGCGGGTTATTCCCGAAACGATCCTGTCCAAACCGCCGACGGCGGAGCTGCGCGAAAACCAGAAAGACGAGGACACGCTGCCGCCTTATGATGCGCTGGACGATATTCTCTATTGCCTGATCGAATGCGATACGGGGCTGGAGGAAATTACCGCACGCGGCCATGATCGGGAAACGGTCAACGAGGTCTGGCGGCTGCTGGACGGCGCGGAATTCAAGCGGCGGCAGGGCGCACCCGGCATCAAAATCACCGCCAAAGCCTTCGGCCGCGACCGCCGCTACCCCATCACCTCCGGCTTCGTCTCACTGCTGGACGACTGACACGCGGCTGTTGACAAACTTTTTCTATTGTCATCGCGAGCCGCGATTAGCGGCGCGGCGATCCAGAAAGGCGGCGCGAACCGGCAGTTTATGGATTGCCGCGCTCCCCCAAGGTCGCTCGCAATGACAAAAGACGGGAGGGCGGCAATCCGGATCCCTTTTTTTACCCCCTTTTAGAATAACGGAAAATCCGGTTTTTATTGACTTTTCCATGCGATATTTGCTATTATTATGAAAATAATATAATGGCCGATCCGTGTGATCTTCCGGGGAGTTGACTGTGAAAAAGCTGGCTGAAAAAGTCGAAAATATCGGTTTTCCTGAAAAACTGCGGATTGAACTGCACGAAACACCTCTGGATTTCGGGCGGCTGGACAATATTCTGTTCGGGCGCGATGCGTCGCATTCCTTCCTTGTCCTGAAAGACGAGAAAGACAAAATTCTGTCGGAAATTCACGGCACATCCTATCACCGCCCGCTGAAAAAGCTGGGGCATGGCGGCCAGTCTCTCTATAATATTTTCAACATTCTGGCCTCGGAAATGCGTGTACGTCCCCTTTTCAACCGTGTGGCGAAATGGACGGGGATGGATGCGAAAATCAGCCGCCTGCGCGTTCATGCCAGCGAGGGGAAGCTGCGCAGCGATCCGGCCGACGTTGTCGTTCCGGTCAAAATCGGCAGCTATGAGGAGATTATGCCGCTTTGGCTGAGCTGTCTGGAGGCGGGACGACTGATCAATCAAAACGATCTGCCCTATAAAGGCGTAACGCTGACGCAAAAAACGAAAAACTGCCATGCCGTCACCTCGGCGATGCTGCGCCGGATCAATGCCGTTCCGGAAAACATCACCATGACATACGCCGTGCCCGGTTTTGCGCATATGCTGTCAAAAATTCTGCCGCAGTTGAAAGAGATCACCGCCGACCGCCATCGCGGCAAAAGCCGCAGCGAATTACAGGAAAACTATAAAGCATTCCTGCATGCCCTGAATGATTCCGTCACCGATAGCGGCTCTCCCGCAAAAACCCCGCAGCGGCCGCCCCAATCCCGTGCAACACCGCACAGAATCAAATGAGGTCTTGCTAAAAAAAGCGGGGCACGATACTTCATTCCCTTCCGGGCGCGTCCTCTTGAAATTTTTGTTTCTGTTTGCTGAAAAAGATAAAGTAGGATATAATAGGATAAAGGAGGATTTCTTAATGGAAAAAGCCAGTATTACATTGACAAAAGCCCATCACGACCTTGCCCATAGCGCTATTAAATCCGGAGAATATGCCAGTTTGAGCGAGGTTGTGCGCGATGCTTTGCGTGAATGGGAGCGCAAACGGCAAATGCGTCAAATGGAGCTCGAGAGCCTGCGCGAATTTATCCGCGAAGGAATTAATTCGCTTGATAACGGTCAGAAAATACCGTTTGATGTGGAAGAAATCAAACGCCGGGGGCGGGAGCGATTGGCCAGCAAAGACACATAATAATTTCGCCCAAGGCGATGGACGATCTGGAGGAAATCTGGCTGTATATCGCAGAAGATTCTCCGTATAACGCCGATCAGTTTCTTGACCGGTTGCAGGAAAAATTCGCACCTTTGGCCGATAATCCCGATATAGGCGTATCGCGCAACCGGTTGGCTGAAGGCCTGAAAGTATTCCCTTTTGGGAATTATCTTATTTACTACCGCGCCACTGACAGTGAATTGCAAATTATACGCGTTACACATGCTGCAAGGGAACAGGCGGCTTTGTTTGATACGAATAAGCAGTAACTCCGCTTTTTTCAAAATCATAAAGAAAGAGGTCTTGTCGATATGGGGAAAATGATACCGGTCGGGTATATGGCCAAACACCTCGCAACCCGGCCTGACTGGCTTAAAGATGCCCATCAGGTGAAGGATATTTATTCCGTTAGCGGCTGCATTTCCGAGAATTTTGCCGATTATATTGAATACTGGAAACATAACGGCTATTGGCTTTTTGATTCCCCGCAAATAATCGAGAAAATTGCCAAACAGAACTCTTTGGATATTGCGGCAACCAAGCTCTTTTTCTATGAAGCTTATGAGTTTGAATATGATGAACACGAAAAATCGTGGAAACCATTTGATCCTGACGAAGATTTTGTGACAAAAATCCATGAGCCTGATAACAAGACGCTTGAAGGATTTGATGTCGCAACATTTTGGGCACGTACAAAACCCGAATGCTCGCCCTTATCCTGTAATTCGCTTGCGAAAGAAATAGAGACGGATGAACATTGCCTGCTTCCCTCGTTTGACAGGGCAAAAGAACTTCTTGAAGACGGGAAGTTTGAAAATTCCGAGCGCGGCCCGTACAGAATTTTCGCAGTGTATTCCGTGCCGTGGCCCTGAGGAGGTTTTTTTCCCGTGTTTGTCATTGCGCCGTTTAAACCCTGTTTTACCCGAAAAAAACTGTCATTCTGAGCGCAGCGAAGAATCTCTTTTGGACGCACGCAGAAGATTCTTCGCTACGCTCAGAATGACAGAGTGATACCAATATCCCGAAAGAAAAACGCCGCCCGAATGAACGGACGGCGCTTTCCTTTAAACCGGGCGGCGCTGTGCAATCAAAACCTTAAAAAGGCGGTCACCTTCGGGCATTTGACTGCATGCGCCGCCCGCGGCATGGAGGCAGCCTGGTTTTCAAATCAGGCCGCTTTCATCATTTCCAGATAGTCGCGGCGGAGTTTGCGCTCCAGCTCTTTCGGATCCTTGCGGAACAGCTCATAGGATTCCCGCGCATATTGATCGGGCAGAATATCCTCATGGCCTTCGCGCAATCCGCGAATGGTTTCCAGCGCCACATCGCGCGGTGCGGCTTTCGGCATGTGAATGTCCCGTGCCATTTCGGTATCGACCGGCCCGGGGTAAACGCCGAAGACTTTGGTGTTTTGCAGCGCCAGCTCGGTGCGGGCCTGCATAATCAGAAAATGCATCGCCGCTTTCGAGCAGGTGTAGCTGGCCAGACCCGGGAAGGGCAAAAGTCCCGCAATCGAGGAGACGCCGACAAATGCGCCGCCGCCATTGCCGCGCAGCACAGGCGCAAATTCGCGCAACAGCGCCAGCGGACCGAAATAATTGATTTCCATTTCACGGCGGCTGCGTTCGATCACCTGTTTGTCGAGCAGATCGCCTGCCTCCAGCACACCGGCATTGCTGACCAGTACGGTCACGTCTTTGGCTTTTTCTGCCGCAGCGCGAATATCGGCCGGGCTGGTGAGGTCAAGCCGTAGAATTTCAACGCGGTCTTTGTGCTTCTCGGCAAATTCGCGCACTGTTTCGGGATCGCGTACGCCAAGATAAATTTTGCGCGCATCCGCCTTCAAAAACTCTTCCGCATAGGCGTGTCCGATGCCGCGATTGGCGCCCGTAATCAGAATAATCTGGTTTTTAATCTCCATAGATAAAACTCCCTTATGGTTGGTTGGTCGTGATTGATATCTGTACGTCAGTGGTCGACAGTATAACCTGACGAACCTTACTCAAATCTTAACAGGGGAAAGAAAAAAGGATTTCTCCGATTATTTACTGCGGAAAAAATCGGGCACTTCGTCGCCGAAACCTTTGACATTGCCTCTTTGCGCAGGGCCCGGAGCCGGTTTTTTCTCCGGCCGGTTTTCCGCTTTTTTGGGCGCAGGAGATTTTTTGGGCGCGGTTTTTTTTGCTGCAGGTTTCGGTTCGGGTTTCGGTGCAGATTTCGGTGAATCTTTCGGTTTTGCGTCTTTTATGTTTCTGACGTTATCCGCCGTGCTGTCTGTTTTGCCGCCCGAGTTTTTACTATCGGCGCTTTTGCCGTCCACCGTATGAAGCGGGATTTTCATTTTGATCAGCTTTTCGATATTCTGTACATATTTGGTATCATCCTTCGTCACAAAGGTAAAGGCACGTCCGGTTTTTCCGGCGCGGCCGGTGCGGCCGATACGGTGGACGTAATCCTCCGCATGGTGCGGCACGTTGTAATTGAAGACATGCGAAACATCGGCAACATCCAGCCCGCGTCCGGCAACATCGCTGCAAACAAGAATTTTGATCTCGCCGCTTTTAAAAGCTTCCAGAACCTTGCTGCGGCTGTGCTGGTCCATATCGCCGTGCAGCGCCGCTGTTCCTTTGATGCCCTTTTGTTCCAGCGAGCGTTTCAGCCCGTCAATATCGCGTTTGCGGTTACAGAACACAAAAGCGTTGCTGACATTTTCATCCACCAGAATTTTGATCAGGTTTTTCTTTTTGTCGCGCTCGGAGGTTTCAACCAGAACATGATTGACGGTTTCCGTCGGCGCAGCCGACAGCGCCACCGAAACCTCTTTCGGATTGCTGAGGAATTGTTTGGACAGCTTGCGGATCGCATCGGGCATAGTGGCCGAAAACAAAAGCGTCTGGCGCATCGGCGGCAGATAAGAGATGATTTTTTCAATATCGGGAATAAAGCCCATATCCAGCATACGGTCGGCTTCGTCAATCACCAGAATCTTGATATCGGCCAGCAGCACATTGCCGCGTCCGAACAGATCCAGCAACCGCCCCGGCGTGGCAATCAGTACATCCACACCTTTTTCCAGTTTCTGGATTTGCGGCTCCATGGAAATACCGCCGACCAGCACCGCATAATTCAGCCTGTGATATTTGCCGTATTCCTCAAAATTTTCCGCCACCTGCATGGCGAGTTCACGCGTCGGCGCCAGTACCAGCGAGCGCGGCATGCGCGCACGGACGCGGCCGCCGGCCAGCATCTCGATCATCGGCAGCGTGAAGGAGGCGGTTTTTCCCGTTCCCGTCTGGGCAATACCGACCAGATCGCGCGTCATCAGAATCGGCGGGATGGCCGCAGCCTGAATCGGTGTCGGATGCTGATATCCGACATCGTCGATAGCTTTTAAAACCGGTTCGCTGAAACCGAGATCACGGAAAGTCAATTTTTCATCTGTCGGGACTGTCATGTTTTTTGTTTAACCGTTCTTGCTTGAAGTTAACCTCTGCAGGTGATTTGGGAGGGGCCTTGTTCGAAATTTTTATCAACCGCAATAACAACCTGTGTCACAGGATTATTGCCGAGTTGAAACTGGCCTTTAAAAAACAGCGGCGATACCATCTGCATAACGGGCTCTCCTTCCGCCGGAGGACTAATCGTCAGCCGTACCTGCGCAGTATTGCGGCGCACATTTTCCAGCGAGATTCTATGTTTAAATCCGCCTGTCGGTGTACGGTAGTTGCCCTCCAGAACAAGAAGATATTCGTTATCACGCGCCGTCGGGTGGTATCTGTTATCACGCATCATCGTTTTACGATAGGCGGAAAACACAATACCCGAATCGCAGCGCATGGTCACACGCTGCGCCTGTTCGCGGCGTTGCAGACGGTCCAGCATAATATCATTCAACCCTTCATCCGGCACCTGATAACCCGGCGGCAGAAGTTGCGGATCGTATTCGCGTCTCTCATGAGGATCATAGCCGGGGCGTATCTCGCGCAATTGCTGCGCAGCCGCATTCTGTGAAACCGGCCAGAAAACCAACGCAAGAATCGCCAATATCGGTAAAAAACGCAAAGCTTTGCTACCCTTCTTTATATCTCTTTATCTCTTCATTATAGCATATTTGTAAAAATCTTGAAAATGCGGGGGTCTTGCTATAATATGCAGGCCATAGCATTACTGCAAGGAGGCGCAAATGTCAACCACAACACGCAAGCCCGTCGTGCATCATCTGGATGTCAAATCGCACGGCACATCTGCCGGCGACCATAAACGCAATCCGGGAACGGAGCTGAATCTCGACTGGATTGACCATATTCAGGCCAATCTCAGCGCCGTCGAACGCCGCACGAAATCGCTCGGCGGCCGCCGCAGCGTCAAGAAACAGTGGCAGGCGGGATGGCTTTTGCGTGCAATTACCTGCATGGATCTGACAACGCTTTCGGGCGACGACACGCCGGGGCGCGTGCGCCGTTTATGCGCCAAGGCAAAAAATCCCGTGCGCCGCGATATTCTCGACGCGCTGGGCATGGGCGACACGTCCTTGACCGTCGGCGCAGTCTGCGTCTATCACGAGATGGTGCCCACGGCGGTCGAAGCGCTGAAAGGCGCGGATATTCCCGTTGCCGCCGTCTCCACCGGTTTTCCGCACGGGCTGTCGCCGATGACACAGCGCGTCAAGGAGATCGAAGCCTCCGTCAAAGCGGGGGCGAAAGAGATCGATATCGTCATCACCCGCGGCCATGTGCTGACGCAAAACTGGCGCGCGCTGTATGACGAGGTGGCACGGTTCCGCGCCGCCTGCGGCGAGGCGCATCTGAAAGCAATTCTGGCCACGGGCGAGCTGGCAACGATGCGCAATGTCGCCAAAGCCAGTATGGTGGCGATGATGGCCGGTGCCGATTTCATCAAAACCTCGACAGGCAAGGAAAGTACCAACGCCAATCTGGACGTATCGCTGGTGATGATCCGCATGATCCGCGCCTATCTTGAGGAAACCGGCTATAAAATCGGTTATAAACCCGCCGGCGGCATTTCCACGGCCAAAGATTCTCTGGCCTATCTGGTGCTGATGAAGGAGGAGCTGGGCAATGACTGGCTGAAACCCGATTTATTCCGTTTCGGCGCGTCCAGCCTTCTCGGAGATATCGAACGCCAGCTGGAACATTTCGTCACAGGGCATTATTCCGCCGATTACCGCCATCCGATGGCATAAACGGTTTAAAAAAGCGGATTGGTTCAGTTCATATATTTTTTGTAATAGCGGTTGCAGGCGGCAATCAGCTCTTCGCGCAACACCTTGCCCCGTGCGCCGCCGGGGCCTGTCAGATTTTGCTCCAGCACCAGCGCCGCGGCATTTTTATGCGCGGCAATGATTTTCAAAGCATCCGGATTGACGGTTTCAACCGCCTCCAGAAAATTGATCAGAACTTCGCAAATATCGGAAATCAGCGGATAGTGGAACAGCGCGCCCTGGGATTTCAGTTGCATGGCCGGAAAAAGCAGCTCGGCGATGGCTTCCTCGCCTGAAGTTCTGCCGGCCTGTATATCCGCAACCGCTTTTTTCAACGCCGCAAGCAGATCAAAACCGAGATCGGTAAAATCGATCTCGTTGTTTTCGATCATTTCCTGCGCCTGTTCGATAGATTCCGCAGGAATGCCGCCATTGCCGACTTTTTTCTTGAGAAGATTGGGCGGCACGATCAGATTGGAATCGCGACGCTTGTGCTGCGCGAGCATCTCATTCATCATCATCCAGCCCGTATTTCCTGTAATAACGGCGGCAGGCGCGGACAAGATCGTCGTACATCTCTTTTTCGGCGCTGCCGCCGAAGCCGCGAATCTCTTTTTTGACAATCAGGGTGATGGCGGTATGATGCGCATCGACGATATCCAGCGCATCCCTATTCAGCACCTCGATATTTTCAAGAAAATTCACCAGCACATCGGCCAGATCGGAAATCAGCGGATAATGGAACATGCGCCCCTGCGCATTCAGCTGCATGGCGGGATACAGCAGTTTGAACACCGCCGCTTCCCCTGCGGCCGGCTCTGTCCGGTATCGGGCGGCATAGGCGGCCAGCATATCCAGAAGATCGCGCGCCGCGGGCAGAAAGTCGATATCGTTATCCTCGATCAGTTTTTGCGCTTTATCCACCGCCTCGTCGCAACAGCCACCCTCGCCGGTTTTCTTTTTCAACAGATTAGGCACGGTTACGGTTTTTTTCAGCGGGTGCGGGGTCGGTTTGCTCATAGGCATACGCCTTTTCATATGTTATGGCTGTCATAGCAGTATTTTTGTCATGCAATGCGGAACAAGGCGGGATATTGTGAGTGAATACTATTGTATTGCCGCCCAAGCCGCATTAGATATAATATTTATTATACAAGTTAAATCTTTATGAAACGATAAGAAAAAGAATGAGCTACGATTTTACCTCCGTCAAAGTCCTTGTTGTGGAAAGCTCGCCGCCGCTGTTTCAACTGATCCGCGGGGTTTTAATGCTGTTCGGCGTGCCGGAGAATAACGTCGATTCCGCCTTTACGATTGAAGAAGGGTTCGACAAATTTGCCAAAACCAATCACGACATGGTGATTGTGGACTGGATGGATACGCCCGACCGCGGCATTCAACTGGTGCGCCGTATGCGCACGGATGACAAATCGCCTAACCCGTTCGTGCCGATCCTGATGACGGCCGGTTCCGGCCATTCGCGCCGCGTTTTAAAATCGCGCGATGCCGGCGTGTCGGATTATCTGGTCAAGCCGTTTTCGGCACAGGCGCTGGCGCGGCGCATTGAAAGAATCATCGAAAAACCGCGCCCCTTTGTCTATGACACGAAAGAAGACGGCTCAATCGGCTATGTCGGCCCCGATCGCCGCGTCAAACAACTGCCCTTTGACGGGGAAGACCGCCGCAAGGACGTTGCCCCGAAAACCTCCGGAAAAACCAAACCGGGCGAAGAGGATCAGGTCGATCTTGTGCAAAAGGACGGTACGGCCTGATCGTTAGGGGCGAATCGCTGTCCGTTTTTTGCGGTGCGTATGCCTTTTTTGCAACCCGCCGGATTTCTCCGCCACAGTAAAGTTCCATTGGAAGTCTTCCGCTGATACAAGCCGGTATCCGTCGGCAGATTGCGCATCTTCATAAAGAACTGCACCGGCGGGTGCTGTCACGGTACCGGAGCGAAAGTCCAGACGCGTTTCTTCGGCAAGCTCTGCAAAACGGC
>SKHU01000082.1 GCA_007116755.1 Alphaproteobacteria bacterium | reverse complement strand
CCGTCGTCATACCCAGCGCATAACCCAGATCGGTCATTCTGAAATCATATTGCCGCTTGCCCTGTGCCGAGCCGTCGTCAATATCCGAGGTATTCGGGAAATCCGCCAAAGCCGCGGCCAGACGCCGCGCCGCATCTTCTAAAATTGCCGTATCGGTATGGCTGAGTTCAACCGTCAGCGATGCGCCCGAACCCGGACCACCGCGGTTGGACATGAAGGTCGATGATTCGATGCCGCGCAGCTCGCCGACCGCATCACGCCACAGCGCGGTCACCTCGCGCGTGCTGACAGGGCGTATGTCCGGCGGTGTCAGATAGACCCGCACTTCAACCTCGTTGTCACGGATGCGCGAAAAAATGCCGCGTGAAAGCGTTTCGCCGCCATTGGCCGCCACCACATCTTCCGCTGCCGTCACCATCTGTTTTTGCATCTGCTGCATCCGCGTCATCGGCGAGCCGACCGGCATAATCACAGAGGCAAAAGCGTAATCGGATTCGATGCGCGGGAAGGTTTCCATTCCCATACGGCCGCTAAACACGAAACCCGCAACGCAGATCAGCAGCGCCATGAACAGCGACAGGATAAAATAGCGCTGCCGGATGGCGCGGTTGATAAAGCGGCGGTAGGTTTTTTTGATAAAATATTCAAAGCCGCGCTGCGCCTTGCGTTTCGGCCATGACAGCGTACGCAGGATTTTGTTCGGCTTTCTGTCCTTGCGCGGATAGGCAAAGGCCAGATTGGCCGGCAGAATATAAAGACACTGGATAAGCGAGAAAAGAAATGCCGCACAGACCACAACAGGAATAACGCTGAACACATTGCCGATTGTGCCCGGCATATACAGCAGCGGCACAAAGGCGATCATATTTGTCAAAACGCTGATTGTAATAGGATAGGAGATTTCCCGCGCACCGATAACAGAAGCTTTCAGCGGCGGCAGTTTTTTCTGGCGGTAGTAATAGATGTTCTCCCCCGACACAACTGCGGCGTCAATAACAATACCCAACGCGATGATAAAGGCAAACATGCTGATGATATTGACGGTAAAATCCGTCATCGGAAACAACAGAAACGCCCCCATGAAGGAAATCGGAATCCCCATACTGACCCAGAAAGCCAGACGCGGTTCCAGAAAAAACGCCAGCAGCAGCACAACCAGCCCCAGCCCCCACAGCCCGTTTTTGATCAAAAGCGCTGCACGCTGTTTGAAAATATCCGAACGGTCGTTCAGCACCGCCAGGGCAATCCCCGGCGGCATGGCGGCGTTGAGTTCCTCCAGATGGTATTCCACACGTTCGGAGACACCGATCGGTGTCTGTGTGCCGATACGGAACACCTCCAGAAACACCGCCTGCCGCCCGTTAAACTCGGCGTAATTGTTGCTGTCGGCAAAGGCTTCGCGAATTTCGGCAATATCGCCCAGACGCACCTGTGCACCGCTGTCGCGGATAATGATCGGCACATCGCGGAATTGCTGTGCCGTATCGCGGCGTTCGGTCATGCGCACAAGGATTTCGCCGCCTTCGGTTTCCAAAGCGCCGCCACCCAGCTCCAGCGCCGTGCGGCGCACTTTTTGCGCAATATCCGGCAGGTTGAGATTATAGCGGCGCAGATTTTCCTGCGGCACTTCAATATGAATTTCGTAATTGCGCACACCGCTGAGTTCGACAGGGCCGATTTCCGCATCCTGTTCCAGCGTGTACTGCACCTGTTCGGCGGCGCGGCGCAGCACCCGCTCATCCGCATCGCCGTAAAGCGCCAGCGTCACCACCTGCCGCCTGCGGCTGTTGACGGCGACCGTCAGATTTTCCGCATCGACGGGAAAGGTCGTAATCCGGTCAATGGCCGAGCGGATATCCTGAAAAATCCGCATCATATTGCGCGTATCCAGCACTTCGATAACGATTGACCCCGAACCTTCCGTCGCGCGGGCGGTGATCTCGCCGATGCCGTCAATATCGCGCACCGCATCCTCCATCGCCAGCACGATGCCCTGCTCCACCTCTTCGGGCGATGCGCCGGGATAGGACATACGCGCGGTGATCGTATCCAGTTCAAATTCGGGGAAGACTTCCTGCGTGGATTTGGAAAAAATGAAAAAACCGCCCAGAAGACAGACCATCATCAGCAGGTTGGCGGCAACGGGATTTTGCACCATCCAGCGGATCGGGCCTTTTTCTACGCCCTCAAGCTGTTTTTCCCTGTCCTGCACTTTTTCGCGGTTCATTGCGTCTCGCCCTCTTCAATCAATGCGCCGGCTTTAAAACGGCTCTCTTCTTCCGTTGCGGTTTCCGCATGTTCTTCCAGACCGGTGCGGATTTTCATCCCCTCGACCGGCACGGCGATATCGGATGTCACGACAATATCCCCCTCCGCAAGTCCTGCTGTGATATAGGCATAACGGCGGTCGGAAAAGGCAATCTCCACAGGGTTGAAACGCAGCGTGCCGTCTTCGGCGGCCGTCCAGACGATACCGCCGTCACGGAGATGCGATTGCAACAGGCGTACCGCATTATCCAGCGGCCGTGCGGTAATCATAACCTTGACGTAATCGCTGATCATCACCGGCGCGGCATTTTCCGGCGCGTCCTCTCCCAACAGCATCGGATCGCGCACCGAAACCAGCACATCCGCAAGGCGGCTGGCACGGTCGAGTGATCCGGTCATGCGCAGCGCCACGGCTTCGCGCGTGCCGCGCCCGCCATCCATTTCGACCACCGCCGATGCGGGGAAATCAATCCGCTGCAAATCGCGCAGCGGCACTGAAACTTCAATCCAGTATTCATCCGCCTCGACCAGATCAGCCAGCGCATCCTGCGCCGAAACGCGGTCGCCCGGCACGGCATGACGCGCCGTCACCAGCGCGTTGAACGGCGCGGTGACGACTGTGCGCTCCAGCGCCAGCTCCGCCACATCCAGATCGGCACGCGCCTTTTCCATTTCCGCCCGTGCCTGCTCCAGCTGCGGACGGCGCAACGCCAGATCGGTATTATCGGGTTTTCTGCCTGTCGTGCGCTCCAGCATCTTCAATTCGTTTTCCGCCACTTTCTGCCGTCCCATTTCAAGCCGGTAGGCCGCCTCCGCCTGATTGAGGATCGCACGTTGTTTCTGTACCTCCAGCGTGTAATCGGCCGGATCGATGCGCAGTATCTCCTCGCCTTTTGCAAAATATCCGCCCGGCACAAAATTTTCCGAGGCTTCGAGAATTTCCCCGCCGACGCGCGGACGAATACGCGCATTCTGCGCCGGAATCACCTGTCCCAGCACTTCAACGACGACATGATGCGTTCCGGATTCAACCTGCACGGCCTCGACCGGAAGCGCCGCAGCAGCAGGCGGCGGGCGGCGCTCGACCGTATCCGGATTATCCAGATACCATTTGCCCGCATAAAGACCGGCAACCAGAACGGCAACAGGCAGAATGATTTTCAGAAAACGCATCATAGGTTTTATCCCCTTATATCTTCTTTATTCCATTTGCTCTCTCCGGAGCTCAAAGCGATATCCGTCCAGCCGCGCCCGCCGAGCGCACGGTACAGCGCCACACGCGACAGCGCCAGATCACGCCGTTCCTGTACAAGCTGGCGTTCCAGATTCTGCACATTCAGCAAGGCATTCAGGACGGAGAGATATTCAACCGCCCCGTTGGCATAGCTGATCTGCGCCTGTTCCAGCGCATGGCGCGATGCGTCAAGCTGGTCTTCAACCGCTGTGATTTTGTCGTTTTGATGGCGGTTTTGCGACAAAGCATCCTCGACATCTTTCAGCGCATTCAAAACCGTCTCGCGGTAAGTCTGGAAACGCTCGTCGGCCACTGCCTGCTGACGCGCCTCTTCCGCCGCACGTTCGCCGCCGTCAAAAACCGGCGCGACCAGTGCCGCCGCCAGATTCAAAACCCATGTATTGAAGAGCCCGCTGAATGCCGCCCCTGCTGTTGTATAGGTGGCGGACAGATTAAAACGCGGCAGACGGTCGGCAGACGCGGCTGCTTTCGCCCAATCGGCGGACGACACGCGCAGCCATGCCGCTTCGACATCGGGGCGGTTTTCAAGAAGATCGCTCGGCAGCCCCGCATCGGGCAGCGGCAAAAGCGCGGGCAGCGCCGCTGCATCGAGCGGCAGGGGTTCCGACGGGCTGCGCCCCGCCAATACGGCCAGACGGTGCTGCAACAGCTCCTGTCCGCCGCGCAGATCGGGAAGCTGTGCCTGTGAGCGCGCCAGTACCTCCTGCTGCTGCAAAACGTCAAGCGCCGTGGCAATACCGCCGTCAAAGCGCATCTGCTGCAATTCCAGAATATCGCGGTTGATGTCGATCTGGCGGTTCAGCAAGGCCTCTTCCTCGCGCAAGGCGGCCAGACGCAGCCAGTCCTGCACGATTTCCGCCGTCAGTGTGATGGCGGCGGCGTGAATATCCTCCTCTGCCGCTGCCGCGTCATAAATACCGGCACGGTATCCGGCGCGGTTGCGCCCCCAGAGATCCAGCTCGTAGGATGCTGCGCCGCGCAAAGAAAAAGAGGATGAGGCCGAAGTGTCGCCGCGCAGCGTATCGCGTCCGCCCGTCACCGTCACATCGGGCAGAAGATCCGCGCCGCTGCGGCGTGCAACAGCTTCGGCCTGCAACAGGCGCTGCCGTGTGCGTTCCAGCCCCGGATTGTCCTTCAGCGCACCGGCGATCAGCGCCGTCAGGGACTCGTCCCCGAATTCTTCCCAATATCTGCCGCCATATTCCGCCTCGGCCGCCATGATCCGCGCATATGCGGCGGACGGAGCAACGCGGCTGCGCTCATCAGGTGCAGAGGCGCAACCCTGCACCAGCAGGGCGAGGCAGCAGATAACGGCAATACGCGTATTTATTCTGATCAAAACAACCTCTTCTAGGGTCACAAACAAACAGCGCCTTTCTCTCAAAAGAAAAGCGCCTTATACAGCTTATACGGTTCAATCGTTAAAAAACCCTCAAAAAGAATCAGAAAAAAATCCGGCACAGATTCATGTTCTTTTGTAAACCGCCCTATGTTACGCTGTTTTTTTCCGATAGGGGGATGCGGTGAAAAAAGAAGAAAAAACAGCACAAAAAAACAAATATAAAGATGCCGCCGAATACGGAATCGTCAAACAGTACTGGCGGCTGGTTTCGGGGTGCTGGCATTATGCAGGCGATCAAAAATACCGCATCGTGCAGTTTTACGTGCTGTTTATCATCGGCAATGCGATTTTTATGACCCAGCCCTATATTCTCGGCGAGTTGATCAATGTGCTGCAGCGGGGCGGGGAGGATATTCTGTCCGGCACCGTGTACTGGCTGACGCTTTATGTGCTGACAACGCTGGGCTTCTGGATTTTTCACGGGCCGGGCCGTGTGATCGAGCGCGATACCTCCTATATCATCAAAAAGAATTTTAATCTGAAATTCTATGACCGCATCACGCGGCTGCCGCTGCACTGGCATCACGACCATCACAGCGGCGGCACCATCAACCGCGTCAACAAGGCGGCGAATGCGCTGTCGGGATTTGCGGAAACGCAGTTTATCTATCTGCAATCGGTCGTGCGCTTTGTCGGTGTGTTTATCGGTCTTGCCTTTATCGATATTTACGTCAGTGCGGCACTGTTTGCCATGTCGCTGCTGATTTTTCTTGTCCTGACCTATTTTGACAAGATCATCATGCGCCTGACGCACCGCATCAACGAGCGCGAGCATATTTTTTCCGCCGCGCTGTTCGATTATATCGGCAATATCCAGAACGTCATCATGTTCAACCTGTCGCGCGCGACGGAAAATCGGCTTTCAGGCGCCATCCGTTCATGGTATGCGCCGTTCAAAAAATCCGTCGTGCTGGTGGAATGGAAATGGTTTCTGATGTCGATGATGATCGTTTTCAGCCATTTTCTGGTGCTGTATTTTTATATCGCCCATCATCTGACGATCAGCGGCGGCGAGGTGCTGATGGTCGGCACGGTGGTGGCGATTTTCCAGTATATGCTGCGTCTGGACGGCGTTTTTTACGCCGTGGCGCAGAAATACGCCGATCTGATCCGTACGCACACGGATTTCCGCGCCTCGGATACGATTGCCGAAAGTTTCGAGGATATCGGCATTCAGGATGACCATCTTCCGGCACTGAAGGTAACGGACGGCGTGATCCATTACGATAAAATCCGCTTTTCCTACCGTGAAAACGCCGCAGTCTTCGAGGATTTTGAACTGAAAATCGGCGCACGGCAGAAAATCGGCATGATCGGCCGGTCGGGGGCGGGGAAATCGACGCTGGTCAATCTGCTGCTGCGCTTTTACGAAGCGCCTAAATGCCGCATCACCATTGACGGGCAGGATATACGCGAGGTCTCGTCAAGAACCCTGCGCGACAATATCGCCGTGATTCCGCAGGACACAACGCTGTTTGAAGATACGCTGATGGAAAATATCCGTTTCGGCCGCATGGGTGCAGCGGATGAGGAGGTCATCGCCGCCGCCGTACAGGCCAATTGCCATGAATTTATCATGGAGGCGGAATTCGGCTATGACACGCTGGTCGGCGAGCGCGGCGTGAAACTCTCCGGCGGCCAGCGCCAGCGCATTGCCATCGCCCGCGCGATTTTGAAAAATGCGCCGATTCTGGTGCTGGACGAAGCCACCTCGGCACTGGACACCGAATCCGAACAGATGATACAGGACAGTCTGAAAAAACTGATGGACGGCCGCACGGTGATTGCCATTGCCCACCGCCTGTCCACCATCGCGCATATGGACAGGCTGGTCGTGCTGGACAAAGGCAAAATCGCCGAAGACGGGCGGCACCGCGCATTGTTGAAAAAAGACGGGCTTTATGCTGCAATGTGGAAAAAACAATCCGGCGGCTTCATTACCGAAGATGGGGATGGAGACGGCGACGGAGATAAAACCGGATGAACGACAGACAATCCACCGACCATATCCTGCTGATTGAGCCGAAGGTGTTTTTCACCAATCCCGAAACCGCGGCCACCAACCCGTATCAGAATATGGAGGCAGCCGTCGCACCGGCGGAACTGCTTGTACGCGTACGGGAGGAAATTCACGGTTTTGCCGAAGCACTGCGTCATTACGGCATCAAGGTAACACTTATGCCGGGCAGCAAAAAATGCCCCGACCATATTTTTCCCGGCAACTGGGTGTCCACCCATCCGGAAAAAACGCTGGTCTATTACCCGATGATGGCAAAAAACCGCCGCGCCGAACGCACGAAAGAAATCTGCGCCTTTCTTGAAAACCACTACACGAAAATCTATGACTATGCGCCACTGGCGGAAAAAGGCACGTTTTTAGAGGGGACGGGCAGTTTCGCGCTCGACCGCGCGCACCGCGTCGCCTATATGGGCATCTCGCAGCGCAGCCATGTCGCCGCCGCCGAACAATGGGCGAAAGAGCTGGACTATGAACTCGTCACCTTCCGCACCGCACTGCCACCCGACAATATGCCCGTCTACCATACCGATCTGCTGATGTTTATCGGCTATGATATTGCGGCAGTGTGTTTTGAGGCTATCCCCGATGAAAAGGAACGCGAAGCCGTACGCGTACGTCTGTCGGACACCCATGATCTTGTCGATTTGTCACTTGAACAGATGCACAATATGTGCGGCAATGCGCTGGAGTTGCGCGGCGATGGCGGCATTGCGCATCTTGTCATGTCCACACGCGCCTATCAGGCGCTAACAAAGGCACAGAAACAGAAACTCCTGCGCCGCTATGTCGAAATCATCCATACGCCGCTGGACACGATCGAGGAATTCGGCGGCGGCTCCGCCCGCTGCCTGATCCTCGAATTGTTTTAAAAGAATATATATTGAAGAATGCTCGAAGAAAAACTGAAAGACATTTTATCAGGTAAAACCCAATCTGTTTCTTCTGCAAAACAGACAGTCGATGGTATTCTGAACGACAAAGTTTTACTGGATGCCCCTCATCACAGTAGTTTTTTTTATGAGCTCCGTCCGATTATCAAAGTTGCTCGGCATGTTGCTGCTGAAAAATTCTGTTTTTCAGGCCACCGTTCAGACTGTTCATATGACGGAGAAATATATTTAAACGGCAAGAAAATTCGCGTTGAATGCACACGCTCCGATGCGGGACATCATGAAGCTTTAGAGCGTGAACATCGGCAAAAATTCGGTCGTGCACCCGCACTCCAAAAAGTGGAAGCGTCCGGCAGCAAACATAAGCGGGAAATTCAAGAGCAACAGTCAGAATTCATAGACCGTAGTGAAATATTCAAACGGGTTGAACAGGAACTAACAGATGCTTTCCAAAAGAAGATGAAGGATAAATATCAAGGTTATTGGCTTATCATTACATTTAGCGATATCATTAATCCCAAAAAAGAATATGATACCTCTTGCATCCTTTTCTGGGAAAAAACAAAACACTGCAACAGCACTTTTGACAGAGTTTTTATCATCGGAAATTCCATGGAATATTTATGGGATTCAAAACAGAACAATCAAGACTCTGATAGAACAGATTGCTGACAAACTTTTGGAATGCGTCATTGCGAGTGACCGGAGGGAGCGCGGCAATCCATGAAAATAGGTTTCTGCTGTTTCTCTGGATCGCCACGCCGCTTATAGCGGCTCGCGATGACGGCAGAGCAGTAAACAGTTAAAAGGTTCTTAGGTCACATCCCCGGGCGGCGGGGACGGTTTGGGGGTCTGCGGGAGGCGGCGGGGGCGGCGGTGCCAGAAAAATGCGCGTGAAGGCGCGGGCTGCGCTCCGTTTCAACATCCGCCCATAGATCATAGCTTTTTTTGAAGCCGCCGAGTTTTTCGACCTCTT
>SKHU01000068.1 GCA_007116755.1 Alphaproteobacteria bacterium | reverse complement strand
GGTCTGGCGGCGAAGTTCTTCCTCCTCGGACACGCTTTCCCCTTCGGTAAAACGCGGCAAAATCGGATCAATCGGTTTTAACAGAAAACTGCAGCGTTGTGCGATCTGTACGGTATTGGCCACAGCTTCGGGCAGATCGGCGAACAGCTCCGCCATTTCCTCCGGAGATTTCAGATAATGGTCTTCGGTCGCGCGGCGCCGGTTGTCGTCGGAGATATACGTACCCGCCGCGATACAGAGCAGCGCATCATGCGCTTCGTGCATACGCTTTTCGGTAAAAAAACAGTCATTTGTCGCCACCAGCGGCAGATCGTGACGATAGGCAAAATCAACAAACGCATCTTCCGTTTCTATTTCTTCCGGCAAACCGTGCCGCATGATTTCGACATAAAGGCGGCCGTCAAAAATCTCTTTCAATTGCAGCAAAACAGCTTCGGCATCTTCTATATCGTTCTTTTGCAAGAAATGGCCGACAGGCCCTGCCGCACCGCCGGTCAGACAAATCAGCCCCTGATGATGCGCGGAGAGTTTTTCAAACGGGATATGCGCCGGCTCGTTGTCTGCTGTCTCCATGAAGGCAATGCTCGACAGTTTCAAAAGATTGCGATACCCTTCCTCATTCTGCACCAGCAGCACAAGCGGTGTCAGCGTGTCGGTGCCCTCACATTTGACGGATATTTGACAACCGATGATCGGCTGCACACCTTTTCCGGCAGCGGCAATCGAGAATTCCAGAGCGCCGAACAGGTTATTCGTATCCGTTACGGCAACGGCGGGCATGTCCTCCTCAACGCATTTTTGCGCCAGATCGGGAATACGGATTGCTCCTTCCGCAAGCGAATAGGCGGAATGCACACGCAGATGAATGAATCGGGACTGTTCGGACATAGCTTCTGTTATAGCCGAAACGCCGCGCTGCGGCTAGCGCGTTTTTGCCATTGCCTGCCGGAGCGTGTCCACCGGAGATTCCGAAAAACGCAGCGGCGACACGATGATTTTCGTTGTTTTTTCTCCGTGACGTCCTGCAGGGAACGGCGTATCCGTCTCGACAACCATCCCGATCAGCCCGGCCGCACGGTCATCGCTGTGCGTGTCCGGGTCTTCCGCGACATTGGTGATATTTTTCAACGGAACCGACCAAACCTCGCGGCTGCCCGACACAAGGGAAATACGATCATCAAAGAGCTGTAAAAACCCTTTGTGTTTTTGAAAAACATACCGTTTCAAAAAAGGAAACATGGCAAATTGTATAACGCCTGCCGCCACGAAAACGCCCGTAATCAATATATCTTCTTCGATAAACCAAAATATGCACGCCAAAGCAAGTATGAGGGCAGGCGAACTGAATTGCAGCGCCAGATATAATATCTTTCTCTCCCGCCCTTCCTATTTCTGAAAACTGTAAGCCGGATCCCCCATCTTTATTCCCCTTTATATTATTAAAATTTAAAATCAACGGCGTTTATTGCGCAATGCGCGTTTATTTGACAGCAGATTCAACTGGTAATCACCGATTTTATTCAACAGTTTTTCCCGTGTCGGCTCATCGACAAAAGCCGCATCAATGGCGTTACGGGTCAGGCGCAGCAGTTCCTCGCTGGTAAAATGAAATTTTTCTTTGGCAATCTGGTATTCCCTGCCGATGCTGGTTTTGAAAAACGGCGGATCATCACTGCCGAGCGTCACCTTAAAGCCCGCATCAAAAAGCCTGCGCAGCGGATGATCGGCATAATCCTTGAACACATTCAGTTCCAGATTGCTGGACACACAGACTTCAGGCACGGCACCGAATTTTTCCATTTCCTTCATAAATGCCGTATCTTCAACAATGCGCACCATATGGCCGTAACGCTTGCAGCCAAGTTTTTCTTTCACATCGCGGATGCTCTCCGGACCCGCCGCTTCGCCGGCATGGGCACTGATGGCCAGCCCCGCCGTTTTGGCGATCTCGAAAGCCGGCACAAAATCCTCGACGCTGTGGGCGTTTTCGTCTCCGGCCATATGAAACGCCGTCACCAGTTCGTGCGGATAGGATGCCGTCTGCCGCGCGACTTCCACAGCCTTTTCAGGCCCGTAATGGCGAACACAGGCAGAGAGCAGCCGCGCTTCGATCCCCGTTTCCTTGCGTGCCTTGGACACGCCTTCGGCAATCCCGTCGACCATCTCTTTATAACTCAGCCCGACGGAAGCGCCGTGATCGGCAGAGATAATCAACTCCTCATAAATCGAGCCTTCTGCAGCGCAGCGTTTGAGATAATCATAAGTGATGTCGCGGTAGTCTTTTGCCGATTTGATCAGCCCGGCAACCTTGTCGTAAGCTTTCAGAAACCCGACCAGATTGCCTGCAGCCGTACCGTCGCTGTCCCAGCGATATCCCTTGCCGTCCTCTGTAAACAGATCGTCGGGAAGCTTGATTTTATTTTTCTTCGCCAGTTTTTTGGCCATTTCAGGAGAAATCGTCCCCTCCAGATGCACATGCAGCTCGGCTTTTGGAAAATTGGTCAGGGTCACGGTGGGCATTTAAAATAATCCTTTCGCTGAAATCTGCTATTCGCTAGTATAATATAATATATTCATGGAAGGGGAGAGCCATGTCAAATACAGTCGTACTCAAAAGACATAAAAATCACAAACATCAGGACAGATACCATCACGGCGATTTGCGCCGCGCACTGATTGATGCAGGGCTGCAAATGCTGGAATTCCACGGCACGGAAGGTCTCAGTCTGCGCCGTCTGGCCAAAGCACTGAATGTCAGCCAGACCGCAATTTACAGCCATTTCAAGAATAAAACCGAATTGCTGGCGGCACTGGCGGAAATCGGTTTCCAACAGTTGGCGTTTCAGATGCTGGAAAGCATAACCGATCCCGCCGATCCGCGGCAACGCATTCTGGATTTATCCGTTGCCTATATCGGCTTCGCCCTGAAAAACCGCGCCGTCTTCCGTCTGATGTTCGGTGCCGAGCTTGCCGATATGAAAAAATTCCCGACTCTGGCCATGACGGCAGGGAAAAGCTATGCGCTGTTTTCCGCCGCCGTCACCGATGCGCTGAAACACAATCCGGATGCGCCAAAACGCACCGCAACAAACGCGCTGTGGAGCCTTGTTCACGGCACAGCCGTTCTTGCCGTTGACGGAAAACTTGCCGCACCGGACAAGGATCAGCTTTCCGCATTCGTCACTGAACAGCTTTCTCCGCTGATTTCGGCATTCTCTTAAAATCTCCTGAATTTCTCCGTATCACTTGATTGTTTACATATAATGTGGTAATTTGGCAGTTATTGTAAAAATCAATTTGATAAGGGGAAAGCTATGAAACAAAAAAAATCATTGATGCGGCGATTTTGGGAAAGTGCCTGTGATGCGCTTGACAGAATGGGGAACGGCTTCGAGGTTGCCAACCGCCTGCCCGAATGGCCGACTGCGGAAGGAGAGCGCGAATTCAACAGGATCACGGCAGAACAAAAAGCGCGGCAGCAGAAAAAGAACGGCAACAACCGCCCGGCATAATCAGACGGCCTTTATTCAACAGGTAAAGACGGCATATCCAAAATGGCGGACGCAATACCCAGATAGATCAAAACACCGAGAACATCGGCAATCGATGTCACCAGCGGCGTACTGGCCGCTGCGGGATCCATTTTAAATTTGGCCATTAAAAACGGCAAAGACATTCCGATCACGCTGCCGACAATAATCACCGCACACATGCTGAATGCAACGACAAGAGCAATCTCATAACCGCCCCTGAACAAGCCGAGAAAAGCAACGGCAAAGGCCATAGTCAAACCGATGATCAGTGAAACAAAAAATTCGCGCCCGAGCAGACTGCCCCAGTCTTTCATTTCGACATCCCCTGTTGCCATCGCACGGATCATCAGTGTTGCCGATTGCGATCCCGCATTTCCGGAACTGGCGATCAAGAGCGGCAGGAAAAACAAAAGCGCCAGATGCGCGGCAATCACATCTTCATAAAAAGCGATACCTGCACCGGTAAAAATATTTACAAAAACCAGCAGTAACAGCCATGTCACGCGCTGACGGTACAAAACCGCGATTGTCGCATCACGGACACTTGTAATCAGCTTTCCTGCAGCGGCCATTTTGTGGAAATCTTCCGTTGCCTCCTGTTCGATGACGTCCATGGCATCATCATGCGTAACGATCCCGACCAGACGTTCTTCATCATCCAGAACCGGCAGCGCCAGCGTATCATATTTTGCGATTTGCTTTGCCACATCTTCCTGCGTATCGGTAACCAGCAGAAACGGGCTGTTGCCGTCCATAATATCTTCGATCGGCGTATCGGGATCGGCGATAATCAGGCTTTTCAGACTGACCGCCCCCAGCAGGCGACGCTCTTTATCTACAACGTAAGAGCGATAAATCGTCTCCTTGTCCGGTGCTTCCAAACGCAGTTTTTTTAGTGCCTCCTCCGCCGTCAGATCAGGCGACAGCAAGGCATAATCCGATGTCATGATCGCGCCGGCCGTGCCTTCAGGATAGGCGGACAGACGGCGGATATCCTCGCGCTCGGCCTGACTCAGCGCAGGCATCAGCGTCCGCTGCTCGTCCGGCGACAGCTTGTTGAACAGATCGGTGCGATCATCGCCCGCCATTTCGGTGATGATGCGCGCCAGTTCTGAACGTTTCAGAAACCGCGCCAGTTCGACCTGTGCGCCGATATCCATATGCTCGAATACGGCGGCCTGATCTGTGACAGGCAGCAAAGACAAAATCCGCGACGTATCACGCACAGGAATATCACGCAACACATCCGCCAGATCCGCAGGATGCATATCTTCGATATGGTCGCGAATTCTGTCCTCGCCGCGCATGGCCAGAATATTAAACGGTGTGCTTTTGACCGGTTTTTCCACCATATATCCCTGATTTCCTGACGTTTTTCTGAGCTGTTTTTGTGTTGCGTTGTTTTTTATTTTTCCAGCGGAGGAACGCGGGAAGATTATCCTATTTTAAAAGAGGCGACAACAAAAAAGCAAAGCGTCTTGATTTGTAAAGGCCGTGGCATTATCTTCAAACCATGATGAAAAATATTTTTTATACTGCCGTTTTGTGCTGTACCCTACTGTTTCTTTCCGTGCCCCGTGCCGTCGCCGATGATACGGATCGCACCCGTGCACAGCGTCACGCAATGGTCGCCGAACAGATTGCCGCGCGCGGCATTCAGGATGAAAACGTTCTGCGCGCCATGCGCAGCGTGCCGCGTCACCTTTTTGTCCCGCGGCTACAGCGAAGAAATGCCTATGCCGACCGCCCGCTGCCGATCGGCCACGGCCAGACCATCTCGCAGCCTTATATCGTCGCCTTTATGACGGAAATCGTGCAGCCGGACGAAACCATGCGCGCACTTGAAATCGGTGCGGGCAGCGGTTATCAGGCGGCCGTACTGGCGGAAATCGTGCAAGAGGTCTACACAATCGAAATTGTTCCGGAACTGGCCATATGGGCGGAGGAACGCCTGAAACTGGCGGGATACGAAAACGCCCGGGTCAAACATGGTGACGGCTATTACGGCTGGGAAGAACATGCCCCGTTTGACATCATTGTCATCACCGCCGCCGCCCCCTATATCCCGCCGCCACTGATCGAACAGCTGAAAGACGGCGGACGTATGATTATTCCCGTCGGCACGCCCTATATGGCGCAATATCTTGTACTGGTCACCAAAGATGACGGAGAAGTCCGCACGCAAAACGTACTGCCCGTACGCTTTGTTCCCTTTACCCGCGCTCCGGAATAATAAAGAGGCCCCATCATGATCTGCGGCTTTAAATACAGTGCGGTGTTCCTTTCCTCCGCATTGCTGGTCGGATTGCAGATTGTTCTGATGCAGGTCATGGCGCAGATACAGGGGCACCATTTTGCCTATATTATTATTGCGCTGGCATTGCTGGGTTTCGGATGCAGCGGAACCGTGCTGGCGCTGGCGCGCGGCTTTCTGATGCGCCATCTCGCCAAAGCTCTGCCCCTTTCCCTTTTGCTGGCCGCATTCTCCGTATTGGCATTCCTGCCGGTCTGCTTCACTTTTGCAGCAAAGACGGATTTCCAACTGCTTTTTGCAGAATGGCAGGCCTGGTGGCCGATGCTGATCAGCGCATCAACCGCATTTTTGCCGTTTTTTTTCGGCGCGGTTTTTCTCGGTCTGGTTTTCGTCAGCGACACGCAGAATATCGGAAAGCTCTACGCCGCCAATCTCACAGGGTCGGCCTGCGGCGCGGCACTTGCCATCGCTGCGCTGCATATGCTACATCCCGAAAATATCCTGCCGCTTTGTGCCGCCCTGTTTTCTGTCGCAGCATTTTTCGCAGGGCCGCGCGGCACAGGCAGCATTTCCATGCTTTGCGCCGTTCTCTTTGTCGCAGGTTTGAAACTCGGGTATTTTTCCCAACCGCATACGCTCTCGCCCTATAAACCCGTCAGCTATGCGCTGCAACTGCCGAAAGCGGAAATCACAGTTGACCGCCCGCATCCGATGGGACGAATCCAGATTGTCACCGCCCCCGCCTTGCGTACAGGTGCGGGAATCAGCCTGCAGCACGGCGGCGACATTCCCGCCGCGCCGCATATGTTCCGCAGCGGCGAGGGATACGGCGCATTTCCGGCAGATGCAGAAATTTTCAAAAACAGCCTTCACGCGCTGCCTGCCGCACTTCCCGACTCCGTGCCGCGCCGCGTATTGATCCTGCATGCGAGCGGCAGCCTTGCCATCCCCCTTCTGCTGAAGGAAAGCGGTATTGAGCAAATTGACGCAGTCGAACCCCACCCTGTCGCAGCGGAATTGACCCAAAACTTTTTCGGCGACACCCGCCTGAATGTCATTCCCCGCGACGGGCGTGCCTTTCTGGGGCAAACCGGATCACAATATGATTTGATTCTGCTGCCGCAGCAGGGCGCTTTCGGCGGCGGCACGGGATTGCAGGCGCTGCAGGAGGATTATCTGATTACCCGTGAATCCTTCCACGCCATATGGGATCGCCTTTCCGATGACGGTATTCTTTTCTTCCCCGTTTATCTTGACAGGCCCCCGCGCAGAATTCTCAAATTGCTGGCGCTGACTGCCGATATTCTGCGCAAATCCGGTGTAAACGACCCTGCCGCACATATCGCCGCCTTGCGCAGTTGGGATATGATCGGTGTTGCCGTCTTTAAAAACCCTCCGGACGGGAATGTGCAGGAACGGCTGGCCGCCTTCGCACGCAGCAACGGTTTCGACCGGCTCTGGATTCCGGGCGAAGGCCCGTCCAAAAGCGACGGGTTTCACCTGACACAGGACAGTTTGCTGGAGGACGGTTTTGCCGCACTGCTCGGCACAGAGGAAGACAACCGCGCCTTTCAGGAAAACTATCTTTTTAGAATCACACCGCCGACAGATTCCCGCCCCTATTTCCACCAATTCATCCGTTGGGACAAGCTGGCAGAGATCAACGCGGTTTTCGGCAGCGGCAATATTGCCTTTGTCGAGATGGGAGCAGTATTGGTCGGCATCACCGCACTGCTGCTGGCCGCGGCCTCTTTCATTCTGATCGTCACGCCTCTCTTTGCGCTGGGCTGGCCGCGCGGCGGACGGCTCGGTGTTTTTCTGTACTTTTCCGGAATCGGCCTCGGATTTATGTTCCTTGAAATTGCTCTGATCCAGCAATTCACACTGTTCTGGGGGCATCCGCTCTACAGCGCTGCCGGTGTGATCGCCGCATTGCTCTGCGGCATGGGAATCGGCAGTTTTTTCACAGCACGTCTGCCCGATGACCCGAAAATCCTGAGTGCTGCTCCGGCCGCAGCCGCCGGGCTGGCTCTGTTGCTGCCGCTTGCGCTGCCGGTTTTTATGTCGGCAGCGCTGTCCTGGCCGGAATTTTGGAAATGGACAGGCGGCATAATTCTGCTGCTGCTTCCTGCAACCGCTCTGGGGACGGTGTTTCCGCTGATGCTGCGACGGCTGGATAACACCCTGCCGCATCAGGTGCCGTGGGCATGGGGTATTAACGGCTGTTTTTCAGTGCTGGCCGCACCGCTGGCCGTATTGATCGCCATGCAGGGCGGCTTTCCCGTCGTCAGCCTCGCCGCCGCTCTCTGCTATTTTGCCGCATTTTGCGGTACGCGACGGCGTTTGGGTGCCTTGACCTCGTAATTTTTCTCCACCAAACGGTCAAGCAGACGTACGCCGTAACCTGTCGCATCGCTGATAAACGCGGTTCCAGCGATGTCAAGATGCGCCCATGCACGCCCGTCTTCAACGAATTTTTCAAGAAAAGAGGCTGCAGAAGAACTGCCCGCGCGGCCGCCCATATGGACGAGATCGGCAATATTTGATTTCAGCCCGTCGGCATAGGCACCGCCGACCGGCATGCGCCAGAGCTTTTCACCCGTTTCCGCACCTGCGGAAATCAGCTTTTCCGAAAGATCGTCGCTGTTGGAAAACAGCCCGGCATGTTCATTGCCCAGCGCGGAAATGATCGCACCCGTCAGCGTGGCAAGATCAACCACCGCTTTCGGGTCATGGTTGCGCTGTACGTAAGTCATCGCATCAATCAGCACCATACGGCCTTCCGCATCGGTATTGGCGATTTCGACCGTCTTGCCGGCCATAGAGGTGATGACATCATCCGGACGCTGCGCTTTGCTTGACGGCATATTTTCTGCCAGCGCAATTACGCCGACGACATTTGCGCCTGCGCCGCGTTCGGAAATCGTTTTCATTGCGCCGACCACTGCTGCCGCGCCGCACATATCGTATTTCATCGTGCGTCCGCCGCCCGGCTTCAGCGAGATACCGCCGGTATCAAAAGTGATTCCCTTGCCGACCAGCGCAACAGGGCGT
>SKHU01000070.1 GCA_007116755.1 Alphaproteobacteria bacterium | reverse complement strand
TGCTGCGTGACAGGAATTTCCACCATCCGCACCGGCCCTTGCAGATACAGCATTTCATAGCCGAAAATACCGTCGCTTTCCTGCGAGAACAGCACCCATGTATCGGGGCGTTCGGCCACGATCATCGCCCGCAGCGTTTCTCCCGCCTGATAGGTGTCTTTTTCGGTGATAATCTGCAGCCCGCTGTAGCGGTAGCCGATATCCGTCGCCCGGCGGTCGGAGACAAAAACATGCGCCGTTGCCGTCACTTCCCTGCCGTTGTCAAATCCCGTGAAGGTTACGCCGTAATAGCCGTTGACCGACGGCTCGAACGTAAAGACGACCTCGCCTTTCTCGTCGGTTTTGGTGAATTTCTGAAACGATGCCGTATCGGCATAACCGCCCTCCGTACCGTGGAGTTCCGGCGTCGGCGCGACCCAGTGACGCTGCGCGACCGCGACTTTCCCCTCGACGGAAACCGGCGTGCCGTTCGCCGTCACGGTTTTGATCTTCACACGCACCGTATCGCCGGGGCGGTAAATATTCTTTTCCGGCTCCAGATGGGCGAAAAACGAGGTTTTCGTGACTTTCACCGTTTCCGAAGCGCTGATTTCACGGCGGCTTTGATCAACGACACGCACTTCAATGCGGTATTCCAGATCATTTGCGGAATCCTCCGGCGTTTCGATAGTAAAAGAGGCCCGCCCCTTTTCATCCGTGACGGCTGTCGCCTGTGTCACCAGCCGTTCCTGAACATGATGATAATGCGGCATACCGCGACGGCCGTGCATATGCGGCGGCATACGGCCGCCGGGCTTGTCGCGGTAATACCACGGATAGGGTTTGGGCGGCGTATAGCTGTGGTGATAATCGCGCTGATAAACAAGATAGGTCACCTGTGCGCCCGATACCGCGCCGCCGAAATAATATTGCGCGTCAATCTCCATCTCCACCTTGTCGCCGAGGCGGAACAGCGCTTCCCTGCCCTCTTCGGTTTTCGGCGCAACACGCACCAGAAATTCCGGCAGCTTGTATTCCTCCAGACGGAACAAAGGCTGGGAAGACAGCATCCTGTTGGACCGCACCTCATGCAGACGCAGCGTGTATTCGCCCAGCACCGCTTTTTCATCCAGCGTCAATGTGCCGTCAAACCCGCCGAAATCATTGAGCCTGTGCTGCTGTTCATAGACTTTATTGCCGCGTGCGTCGTAAATTTCCGCCTTGAACGCGCCGCCTGACGGTACGGAAAAACCGTGCGCATCGGGAATGCGGATAATTCCTTTAAAACTGATTTCTTCGTCCGGACGATAGGCCGGACGGTCGGCAAAGGCATAGCTCCACCAGTCGCCCTTGCCGTGCTGATGGCCGCTGTAATGGCGGTGACTGTTGTTCTGCACAAAGGCCTGCCGCCCGCCTTCTGCCGATACGGCGGCAAACATTGTCGAACTGCCGCTGATCTGTCCGTGCTGATCGCGGGCGTTTTTCAGCTCTGCGACAAACAGCCCGTCCGTGCCGGTGCGTCCCTGTGCGGTTTCCCATTGCGTGCCGCGTTGCGGCGAATGCCATGAATAGACAAAACGCAGATTTGCCCCCGCGACGGGTTTTCCGGTGCGTGCCTCCGTCACCCAGAACAGCGCCTTGTCCTGCGCCATTTTGCTGACAACGGACAAGTCGCTGACCAGCACCAGCTCATAAACCAGCTTTCCGCTGCCCGCGACCGTCAAAAGATATGCGCCCGGCGGCAATACGCCCGTTTTTTCGGCGCTTTCTTTTGCCTCTTTGCCGCGCCATTCCGCCAGCCCCTGATTTTTGCGGTGATGCATATGTTTGCCGTCATCTTCCAGCTCCGCCGTCCAGCGCAGATGCACGGGCAGATTGCGGTAACGCCCCGTTTGCTCGACCATCTCGCGCAGCAGCCCCTGATAATGCGTGACATTGCGGGTATTAAAACCGCCGCGCCCGATTTCACCGGCCAGATCAATCTCATAGAATGTAAATTCCGCTTTATCGATATTGCGCCAGTGCAGTTGAAAATTGATCTGGCTGCCGGGTACAAAAGCGCTGCCGACACCGACCGACAGATGCGGCGCGGTAATCTGCTCGACACGGCGTGACACATCCCGCAGATGCGGCGACTCGCCGGGGCGGAATGTTTCCAGCAATCCGCGATAGGCCGTCACCGCTTCGGGAAAACGGCTCAACCCTTCATAAAACAGGCCAAGCTGGTAAAACGCATCATCCGCCCATTCGGATCGCGGATGATCTTTTATAAATTTCTCAAAAGCCGCAACAGTGCGTTTGATATGTTCCTCTCCGCTGCCGCTGTGCCGCACGGCCATCGCATAGCCGTAGGCGGCGCGCGCCTTGTCTTTTTCGCTCTCGGCGATTTTCAGGATTTCTTCATAAAGGATTGTCAGCCCGTTCTGCCCCGGTTTCGGCACGGCAACCCTGCCGCCTTCCAGCCGCATCGGACGAATCGGCGGATTGTGCCAGCCGCGGTGCTGCGTCATATAATCGGCCAGCAGAAAACCGGTATCGATAAATTTGCGCCGCGCCGTCTTGATATCGGTCGATCCCGCCCAGTATTCGCGCGCCTCTTCCAGATAGGCGTGAATTTTCTGCTGCTGTCCCCACGGATCGCGGCTGATGTAATGTTCGGCCAGCGCCGCCTGCGCTTCGGCGCGCCAGCGGTCTTTGTCCTTTCCCCCGATCAGTTCCTGCAGTTTCTTTTCCGCCGCTTCGCGCTGCCTTTCATCGCGGCCGCGCAAGACGCTGTCCGACCATTTGAAGGACACTTCACGCGCGAGTTCCTCACGTGCGGCTGTACGCTGCAAAAACGGTGCAAATTCCCGTGCCGCCATATGGTAGGAGCGTTCCTGATAATATCTGTCCGCCGTTCTGATCTCTTTATCCGAATAAGCCTGCGCTTCGACAGAAAAAAATACGGTGACAATAAAGAAAAACGCCACATAGCCGTAATGTTTCAGCCCGTAATATTTCAGCATAGTCTGCCCCTTTTAAAAACTTTAAAAATCCGCTCTTACCTTTTAAGACGCCCGTTATTTGAAATTCCTTTGAAAAAGAATCTATAAAAAGAAAAAATCCATAAAAAAATATAACGCCGAAACGCTGAAGGTTTTGTTAATTTTCAAAAATCATAATCTTTTCCATTTCCGCCGGCAGCGTGTAACGCGACTCCTCCGGTGCCGTGCCGTCATAGGGCGCGTTCCAGAGCGCCGCCGTGCTGCCGTCCGCCTGTTTTTCCAAACCGAACAAAATACCGGGATAGCGGCGCTGCGCCGTCAGATCGTATTGATTCAACGCCGTCCATGCGCCATCCAAATGCGGTGCGGTATAAAAATGCAGCGTCATGCGCAACGCCTCCGGCTGCAAATCGGCGGTTTTATTGGTGGTTGAAACCGCCATCACATATCGGCCGCTTTCCTCCGACCGGAGAAGCTGCGGCACTTCCGCCTGCGTGAACTGCTCCGAATCCGGCAGGAAGACCGGCGGCAGAAGCTCCGCCTGTGGCCGGCCGAAAGGGTCTTTGATCAGTGCCTGTCCGATCACCGCCTCCTGCGGGCGGCGCAGGCTGCTTTTTGCGCTCCAGAACATATGCAGCCCCGTATCTCCTGCGCCGTCCTCCGCGACAAGATACGGATCGCGCCAGGCCAGTATCGCCCCGCCCTCCTCGCCGTCGTCATTGCCGAGCGTCTCTTTCGGGCCGAGATAATAACCCGCATCCCGTATCGCGTCGTAATCGCGCAGCGGGCACAGCAGCGCCTCCTCCGACAGCGGAGAAAACCCGCTCCCGTCTTCGGAGGCCGCCAGCCCCAGCGCCTGCAATTTCGGCTGCGTCTCACAGCCCGTATCACGAATGCCGGTATACGCCGCCAGATACCGTCCGCCGTGTTTCAAGACCGATCCCGTCCAGACCGAACGGGAATCGAATAGCCCCGTTCCCGTACGCGGCAACAGCACTGCGCCGCAGTCCTGCCATGTTTTGCCGCCGTCTTCCGATATAAAACGCCGCCAGTGATGCGGCAGATGATCGCGGTCGCGCAGCGCATCCAGCCCGAAATCAAGATAAAAGGCGCGCGGCGTTGCCAGCGCGTAAAGGCTGATTTTCCGCTCCTCCGCATAAACCCAGCCGTCCCAGATATAGACGGAGGGATGCCGGATCCCGCCGAAAAACGCAGTTTCCACAGGCGGCGGACAGAGCGGCAGATTAAAATTCGCAATTTTATTTATAAAATCAACCATTTAAAAATTCGCATCCGCTCTTTTTTTCTGCTTTCTTTTATTCTGCCCTTGCCGTTTCTTACCCCTGATAAAAGAAAAGCGCAAGTTTTATAAAGATTCAACCATGAATTTATAAAAATCATATATTTCTATAATGCTTAGTAAACAAATCTTTATAAATTTTGTTATCTTTTGTGATAATAATATTGACTCTCCTGCCTGTTTTTTTTAGTTTTCGGCCAAGAGAGGAGTGAGACGATGTTCTTTTCAAGCGACCTGAACGGCGGCCGCTTTTCTCCCTTACACTGCAAAATCTTGAACTTTCAAACAAAGGGAAAGAACATGAGTAACAAGAAAAAAGAAAAAACCGACTACGGTCAGGGCACAAATAATTCGATCATTTTTAATGCATCGGGTGCAAAACTGACCGAAGAACAGCTGAAGCTCAAAATTCAGCTGGAGGCACGGAAAGCCTCTCAGGGCGGCGGCTCAAGCAGCCGCGTGATGAGTGGATCAATGCGCGCCTCATTGTACAAAAGACGTTAAGAGATAATTTTTTATCTTCTTAAGATTTAAGCCGCGGCCTCAAAATCGCGGCTTTTGTATTGCCTTCCAAAACCGTTGCCAGCATTGCCGCAAACGACTACACTGAAAATCCGGACGTAATCCTTACTATTATTTATTCTGCGCGTGTAAATTATGGCACTTCGTTTTCACAACCTCAGTATTTTGATCGCCGAAGACAACAAGGCGATGATGAGTCTGCTAACGGCCGTTCTCAATACGCTGGCATTTAAGGATATCTACAAAGCCGGAAACGGCAAGGAGGCCTGGAGACTGTTTCAACTGCATAAACCCGACATCGTGCTGACCGACTGGGAAATGGACGAGATTACCGGTATTGAACTGGTGCGTAAAATCCGCACCGACCAACAATCTGTCAACCGTATCGTGCCCATCGTTATCCTGACGGGCTACGCCCTGCCCGAACGCATCAAAGAGGCGCGCGACGCCGGTGTGACGGAATTTCTGGTCAAGCCCTTCATGGCGAAGGCGTTGATCAACCGTATTGCCCATGTCATCAACAAACCGCGCGATTTTGTTGAAACCGATACGTTTGTCGGGCCTGACAGGCGCCGCCTGGAAACGGAAGAGTTTAACCCCGAACGCAGAAAAAACCGCGACATTCCAAAAATTGAATTCATAGAAAAAGAAGAGTGACCGGAAAATGAGCAAAGTATCGGACGAGATCAAAATCAAAATCTATAACGCCTCGAAGGTTCTGCAAAAAAAAGCCGGAACCGGCAAGGTCAGCGCTGCAAAAATCAAGGAAGCGGAAAAAATTATCGAGGACAACACAGTCAATTTCGTGCCGATCGCGCTCGACTACCTGAAAGATCTGAATACCGCAATGGAAACCGCCCGCAAACAAAAGGGCGAAGAAAAAGACCGTCTGCATAATATCACCCTGCCGATCATGCATCTGAAATCCACAGGGACAGTATTCAAATACCCGCTGGTCAGCGAGTTGTCGGATATCACACTGACATTTCTGGAAACGGCAAAAAAACTGGATCAGGACGTTCTTGCCATTGTCGATGCGCACCGCAACCTTGTACAGGCCATTCTGGCTACTGAAATGAAAAGCAGCGGCGGCGCAAAAGGCAAGGCGATGAAAGCGGAAATGGCCTCCGTCTGCGACCGCTACATGAAGAAACACAATATCAGCCGCAAATAATCCTTCCGGAAACCTTTTGATTCCGCAATTTTCGGTCTTTTTCACCCTGCTTATGCTCTTTTTGAACAAAAGCCTTGACTCGGGCGCGGGAAGCGTGCAATTTATGCGCAACACTAATACTCAAAATGAGTTTTTATATGATGGCAACACGCAAACATAGCAAATCGCTGATCGTCACGGGGCGAAATGTTTCTCCCGCGCTGGAAAAGGCGCTGGACGGTCTTGGCCATACGGATGGAATAATCGAAAAAATTCCGGCCAGTATCGCCGCATTTCCCAGCGGCGAAAGCTTTGCCGAGCTGTTTTTCGGCGATGAAGATCAATATGACCAAAATGCTGAAAAACTCAAAGGCGCAAATCTGATCATCGTTCAGTCCGTTTCCGCGCCGGTCGCTGGCAGCGCCATGGAATTGCTGCTGGCTGTCACGACTGCCAAACGCTATGGCGCAGCATCCGTCACCGCCGTCATGCCTTTTGCCGCCTTTGCGCGGCAGGACAGGGAATTTGAACGCCGTTTCGCCTCCGTTGCGGCAGAAGATTTTGCAAAACTGCTGAAAGCGGCAGGTGCGGATCAAATCGTCACTGTCGATCTGCATTCCAAAGCCGCAGAAGCATTTTATAAAAAACATTTCGGCGCGGACAAGGCGCATTTTCTTAGCACTGCACGGCTTACCGCTGAAAAACTGGCCGGAAAAACAGGAGACAAAACAAAAATTGTTATCGGTGCACCGGACGGTGCGGACAAGCCGCATGACCGCGGACAGGTGCGCGCCGCCGCCGTTGCAAAAGCAGCCGGATTGCCGGAAAAAGGCGCTCTGTTCAAAATCTGGAAAGAGCATACCGGCGTCAACGCCACCAAAATCAACCGTTTTGAAGGTGATGTCGCAGGCAAAGACTGCATCGTCATCGATGATATGACCGACAGCGGCGGCACGCTGAAAAACGCGGCGCGGCTTTTAAAGAAAAACGGCGCAAAAACCGTCACCTGTTATGTCACGCACGGATTATTCAGCGGCAATGCGCTGGAGCGTCTTGTCACCGACAGGATTGCAGGCGGTTCTTACACGATTGACAGGCTGGCCGTCTCCGACACTGCGCCGGACGTGCTGAAGAAGCTGGACAGGCTGAAGGCGCAATATCCCGGCCTTGAAAAACGCGTCACGGTTTTGTCAACGGCCGATCTGATCGCCGACAAGATCAAATCGCTGCACGGCGCAGAACAAAAACCGCAGGCACAGAAAACAAACGGATTAAAGAGAGACTGAAATGGGCTTTATCGCAGACACATATGATGTGAAACAGACCACGCCGCTGATGACGGACAAATATCATTTCACCACGGCTTACGCCTATTGGCGTGAAGGCCGCGCCGATAATAACGCGGTCTTTTATATGTTCGGCCGCAAAGAGGCGAAAGGCGCAGGCTATACCGTCGCCGCCGGACTGGAAGGCGTGATTGATATCGTCAAGCGCTGGCAGACCCACGGCTTTACCGATGATGATATCGCCTATCTGCGCAGCCAGAAAATGCCGTCGGGAAAACCGCAATTTCCGGAGGAATTTCTGGATTATCTGAAAAAGATGGAATTCAAACTGAAAATCGATGCCGCCCCCGAAGGCACGGTGTTCTTCCCGCAAGAGCCGGTTTTGCGCGTCGAAGGGCCTGTCGCACAGGTCAAAATGCTGGAATCGGTCGCGCTGTGCCTGATCAACGGCCACAGCGCCTATGCCACACATGCCGCGCGGCAAAGCGATGTGCTGGAAAAACCGCTTGAAAACGGATCGCCGCAAGGCGCGGCCAGCGTACAAGGGCTGCGGCGCGGCCCGTCGCTTGGCGCGGCTTTGGAGGCCTCGCGCAGCCTCGGCCTCGGCGGCTACACGTCAAGTTCGACCGGCACGGCGGCAAAAAACGCAGGTCAGGTCTTTGCCGGCACGATGGATCATGCATGGGTGATGACGCATAAAAACGAGATCGGCGACACGCCCTTGAAAGAACTTTTGAAACTGGAAAAAGAAGGCCGGACGGAAGAGTTACACGATTTACTCGCGCAGGATGCCTTCCGCAGCTTTGCCATGGCGCATCCCGAAAGCGGCATTCTGCTGGTCGATACGTACGACCCGCTGCAAGGGCTGGAAAACGCCATCACCGTCATCAAGGAACTGCATGCCGAAGGGCTGGGGCAGAATTACGGCGTAAGGTTTGATTCCGGCGATATTGCCGCCTATTCAAAAATCGCGCTGCGCCGCTTTGCCGAAGAAGGCTTTATTGACGGCATTGACAAAAACAAAACGACACAGATGAGCGATGCACAGCTTTTAAAACATGCCGACCGCTGCCGCGTCTTCTGCGCTGCTGCCGACGGCATTGACGAATATTCCGCGCAGGAGATGCGGGAGAACGGCGCGTTTTTCAAAAGCTGGGGCATCGGCACGGGCGGCTCGCATGTGCCGCCGCTGGGGCTGGTCTATAAGGCTGCTGCGATTTACATGGATACGCTGCAGGATGACAACGCGCCGCTGACACCTGTGATGAAAGTTGCCGCACATGCGCCTGTCAAATCCTCCAATCCGGGGCGCATCAATGCCCACCGCCATTACGATACGGACGGCAAGCTGTCGCATATTGTGATTTATGACGAAGATCTCGGCCTGCACCCGAAACGGGAGGCTGTCAATCTGCGCAATTTCAACGAAACCGACACACCCGAAGGCGGCGGCGGTACGCGCGATCTGCTTGTGCCGGTCTTTGATAAAAACGGCCGCTACGTCTATCGGGAACCGCCGAAAAAAGAAGCCTATCCCGGCAGCGGACATATGGTTACCGATCTTGCTGCCGTGACAAAAAGAGTCAAGGAACAGCTTGATACGCTGCAAACCGGCGTGCGCCGTGTTGCG